>CAZKZT010000474.1:0-2591 GCA_964557265.1 uncultured Hyphomicrobium sp. | reverse complement strand
CTGCAGCTCGCCGTGCACGTCTTCGGCGAGGGCGGCAACGCGGGCGCGGTGGGCCACATCCACGCCCTCCGGCGATCCGTGGAATGTATCGATCGCCCAGTCGAGCTCGGCACTGGCGAAGCGGAGCTTGCCGCATTCGAGTGTCGACTTCAGCGCCCGGTAGGCGAACAGGCGCGTGCCGTTCGCGAACTCCTCCGGAGTCGGCGCGCGCACCATCCACGACTGCGTCGGATCGGCGATCATGGTCTGCAGAACCGCGAGGCAATCGACGCCCTGCCCGCAGTTGGCGAGATCGGATTCCACAAGTGCTCTTGGCTGCGCCGGAGGTGGCACGGGGGCGGCGGGCTGCGCGGCGGGGGGCGGTGGCTCCGCCTTCGGCGGCGAAATGGCAAGCGTCGGTGGCGACCGGCGGGCCGGCTCCGCCTGTTTCGGCGTAGCGGGCGGCGGATCGAGCGGCACCGTCACTTGGCGCAGCGGACGCGCGCGCGGCGCCGGCTGGACAACGACCCTGGGCGACGGCGCGGGAGGAGGCGCATAGACGACCTTCACCGGCTCCGGTTCATCGGTCTGCGACACGGTCGTACGCTCGGTCCACTGGTCCTTGAGCGACTGGTATTCCTGCGGCGGCGGCTCCTCTTTGGCGCAACCCGCAACCGCGAGCACGGGCAACACCGCAAGGAGAGCCCTTGCAATGCGCAGCCGCCGTCGGGTTGCAGTAGCGACCATGAACTCCGGTCCCGCAGAGACGAAAAACCCAATTCGTCTGTAAGCTTACGGGACACCGATTAAGGGGCTGTTAACGTGGAGCGGGCGGCCCGAAGGGCCACCCGCATGTCCACTCAATTGAACCGCACGATGCCGTAGAGGCGGATCGTCCGACCGGGTTGCAGCACCTCGTCCTTCTTGAACGAGACGTGGTTGCGGATCTCCTGATCGAGCAGGTTCTCGGCCTTGAGCCCGATCGTCATCTGCGACGAGATGCGACCCAGCTGCGGCTCCAGGGCGAAGGTGTAGCTGAGGTCGGCATTCAGCATCGTGTAGCCGTCGGTCGGCGTATCGTGCTCGTCGTCGCGCGCGACCTTGTCCTGGTCGAAGGCATGGAGTGCAAAGACGCGCGCGAACCAGTTGGCGTCACGGTAGTAGATGCCGGCGCCGAGACGGTGCGGTGGGATGCGCGGGACATAGCCGCCGCTCGCGAACTTCGCGTGCACGAAGTCGTACTGTCCCTGGAAGCCGAGGATGCCGCGGCCGATCGGCAGCGCATCCCAGTTGGCCGACAGTTCGACGCCGCTGAAGGTCGCATCACGCTGCGCGAACACGAGCTGGTCGCTGTGGCCGTGATCGTGGCCATGATCGTCGTCGTCATCATGGTCGTGATCGCCACCGCAGGAATCGATGGTGCCGCCGCATTCGATCCCGGTGAAGCGCTTGAAGATGAAGTTGCGGTAGCGCGTGTGGAACGCCGTGGCGTCGAAGCGGAAGGCGCCTTGCGCGCGCTTGAAGCCGAGTTCGATCGTGCGCGCGGATTCGATTTTCAGATCCGGATTGCCGATCTCGAACGTACCCATCGCGTGATGGACGCCCTTCGAAAACAGCTCCGCCACGTCAGGCGCGCGCTCGGTGTACTGGCCGGTGAGGCGCGCGACGACGCCGAGCGGGAGCTGATAGAGCACGCCAAGGCTTGCCCCTTTGGGCGCGAACGAACGCGAACGATCCTCGGCATGGAAGTGCTGGTGATCGCCGTGGTCTTCGATCTCGACGCCGGTGCCGCTGGCTTTCACGCTCTCGATGCGGGCAGCGGCCTGCAGGCGCAGCTGCCGTGTCACTTGCAACTCCTCGAACCAGAACGCCGCCAGGCTTTTGGCGCGCGCCGCCGGGTCGATCAGGCCGTCGACCGGCTCGTCGACAGGAAAACCGTGCACGCGCCGCTCATTCCAATGCACGCCGACGGCGCCGCGCAAGATGCCGAGCGGCGAACTGAAGGCCTGATGCTGGACCTCGACGCGCGCCTCGTTCTCGCGGTTGGTGAAGCGCGAGCCGATGATGTCGTGGAAATGGTCGTCATGCGCCTCGGCGACGATCTCGTTGTGACCGTAACGCGTGCTGCCGAACCAGTAGCGCACCGCTTCGATACCGTAGTCGCGCACGCGCCATTCGCCGCGCGACTGCACCTTGTCCTGGCCGAGCCCGATGCGCGGACGTTCGTCGTCCGCCCCCTCGCCGGGAATGCCGTAGAAACTCTGGTAGCGCGTGTAGGCGGCGCCGACGAAGCCGTCGGCCCACACGTACGAGGCGCCGAGTGAATGCCCGCTGGACGAGACCGCCGAGTTCGGCTGACGCCCGAGCGGTGTGTCGTAGTCGTCGGCCTGGCGGCGGAAGGCATCGGCATAAAGGACGATGTTGCCGGCGCCGGTGGTGACTTTGAAGCCGCCGTCGTGGGCGCCGTCGCTTGCATTGACGCCACCGGAAATGACGGCGCTAAAGCCATCCTTCGGCATTGCTTCGGGAATGCGGCCGTTCGAGACCTCGACGACACCGCCGATCGCCTGCGAGCCGTAGCGCAGCGTCGCCGGACCGCGGATCACCTCGAC
>CAZKZT010000473.1:0-2616 GCA_964557265.1 uncultured Hyphomicrobium sp. | reverse complement strand
AAGCGATGACCGCCATCATCTCCGTATCCGATCTCACCAAGACGTATGCCGCGGGTTTCAGCGCCTTGAAGGGCGTCAGTCTCGACATTCGCCAAGGTGAAATCTTCGCGCTGCTCGGCCCCAACGGCGCGGGCAAAACCACCTTGATCAGCATCATCTGCGGCCTCGTGAATGCCACCTCGGGCACGGTCACCATCGGCGGGCACGACCACGTCCGCGACTATCGTGCAGCGCGCGCCCTCATCGGCCTCGTGCCGCAGGAACTCTCGACCGATATGTTCGAGACCGTGTGGGCGACCGTCACGTTCAGCCGCGGCCTCTATGGCAAGACGTCCAATCCGGCGCTCATCGAGAAGGTGCTGCGCCAGCTCTCGCTGTGGGACAAGAAGGACGCGAAGATCATGACGCTGTCGGGCGGCATGAAGCGGCGCGTCCTCATCGCCAAGGCGCTCGCGCACGAGCCACGCATCCTGTTTCTCGACGAGCCGACCGCGGGCGTCGACGTCGAGCTGCGCCGCGGCATGTGGGATGTCGTCCGCGAGATGCGCGCCTCAGGCGTGACCGTCATCCTCACCACGCACTATCTCGAGGAAGCCGAGGAGATGGCAGACCGCATCGGTGTCATTGCCAAGGGCGAGATCCTCGTCGTCGAGGAAAAAGCCGAGCTGATGCGCAAGCTCGGCAAGAAACAGCTGCGGCTGCGCCTTTCCGCGCCGCTCGCGACGATCCCCGATGCGCTCTCCGGCTTCGCGCTCGAACTTGCCGTCGATGGCCGGGCCCTCACCTACACCTACGATGCCCGCGGCGAGCGCTCCGGCATCACGACGCTGCTCAATGCGGTACGCGATGCCGGCATCCTCATCACCGACCTCGAGACGCACCAAAGCTCGCTCGAGGAAATTTTCGTCGACCTCGTCAGGCAGGCCGCATGAACCTCAGCGCGACAGCCGCGATCTACCGCTTCGAGATGGCACGCTGGGGGCGCACCCTCATGCAAAGCATCGTCGCGCCGGTACTCTCGACGTCGCTCTACTTCATCGTCTTCGGCGCCGCGATCGGATCCCGCGTCCCTGAAATCGACGGGATCAGCTACGGCGCCTTCATCGTACCGGGACTGATGATGTTGCTGCTCCTGACGGAGAGCACATCCAATGCCTCGTTCGGCATCTACATGCCGCGCTTCTCCGGCACCATCTATGAGGTCCTTTCAGCGCCGATCTCGCCGCTCGAGATCACGGCGGGATATGTCGGCGCGGCCGCCACCAAATCGATCATCCTCGGCCTCATCATCCTGGCGACCGCGAGCTTCTTCGTGCCGCTGCGCGTCGCCCATCCGGTCTGGATGCTCGGCTTTCTGGTCCTTACCGCGTTCACCTTCAGCCTGTTCGGATTCATCATCGGCATTTGGGCGGACGGCTTCGAGCGCCTGCAGGTGGTACCGATGCTGGTGCTGACCCCGCTGACGTTCCTCGGCGGCACGTTCTACTCGATCAACATGCTGCCGCCGTTCTGGCAGAACATCGCGCTGCTGAACCCGATCGTCTATCTCATCAGCGGCTTCCGCTGGAGCTTCTATGAGATTTCGGATGTCGACGTGCGCATCAGTCTGGCGATGACGGTCGGCTTCCTTGGCGTCTGCCTCGTCATCGTGTGGTGGATGTTCCGGACCGGCTACCGGCTGAAGCCGTAGCGCGGCCCAATCAATTCCGCTCGACTGTGCACACGCCGCCGTTGTTGCGCAGGCGCTGACAGAGCTTGAGCGCTTCGTCGCGCGTCTCGGTGCCAACACGTAGAGCGACCATCGCGCGCCGCCCGCGGCTGAGGTTGCGCTCCGTGACGAACATCGGCTCCGCGTCGCCGATGATCTTGCCGTGCCGCTGCTTCAATTCACCGAACACGTTCGCGACGCGCGCCTGCGAGAAGTTCGTCGCGAGCTGCACGCCCCACGGTCGCGGCGGCCCTTGCGGCTTTCCCTGCTGCGGACGCTTGCCGGGGAGCGCGACCTGCATCAGCTTCGGCGCGCGCTTGATGCACGATGCCTGCAGGTCGTGCGAGGCCGGCTCCGTGTGCGCCGGAACCGCGCCCGCGACATCCTTCCAGTTGTCCACCGGATGGCCGGTGATGAACTGCACGTAGTTGCGCGTTTCGGCCGGCAATCCGCGCCGCCCCGCCAGCCATCCGCGGACACGCTCCGGGCCGCCATTATAGGCAGCGGCAGCGAGCCCGAAATTTCCGAACTCGCGCTGCAGCTCGGCCAGGAACCGCGCGGAATGCGGGATCGCCTCCAGAGGATCGAACGGATCGACGAGGCCCCGCTCCTTCGCGGTCGCCGGCATGAACTGGGCAATGCCCTGCGCGCCCTTGTGGCTGACGGTGTTGTTGCGGAAGGCGCTCTCGCGCCAGATCAGCCGCACGAACAGCATCGGTGAGATGCCGTGCTCGCGCGCTTCCTTCTCCATCAATGGACAGATCGTCTCGACGAGCGGCCGTGGCGTGTCGCGTGGCTTCTCGGCGGCCGACGCCCCACCAGCCACCGACACCATGAACGAACCGAGGATCGATACGATACGCTTCATCGATACCCAAACGACGAACCACCAGAGGTCGTTCCGACAC
>CAZKZT010000472.1:0-2619 GCA_964557265.1 uncultured Hyphomicrobium sp. | reverse complement strand
TCGATTTCGTTCAGTTCCGGCGTGGTGAAGCGCACCGCATTGGCCATCGTCTGCCGGTGGCGGAAGGTCTCATCGAGCGGCGCCGACAGCATCGGCTTCGCGGACTGTGCGCCGACCTCAATGAAGAAGCCGAGGATATTATTGTGGCGCACCTTGAGCGTCTTGATGCCGGTCTGCTCGATGTAGGTGGCTTCGAGCGCCGTCATCACGCGGCGGCTGTCGTCGCGCAGCGCGCGGGCGTCGTCGAGATCGGTGCGGAAACCTTCCCGCACGAAACCGCCTTCGCGCTTGAGGTGGCCGGGTGACTCGACGAGCGCCCGCGTTAGGAGGTCGGCAAGCGCGGGCGACGAAGAGGCAAGCGCGTCCGCCGACCGCGCGAGTTCCGCTGGCAATCCGATCGCGCCGCCGGCCGACTGCAGGGTGGCACTGCATCGCGCGGCGGCGGCGAGGGCGTCGCGCACCGCAGCGAGGTCACGCGGATCGCCACGTCCGAGCGCCAGCCGCGACGTGGCGCGGGCCATGTCCGGGGCACCCTTGAGCGCTTCGCGCAGAGCGTCGCGGGCGTTGCTCTCGGCCATCAGAAAGGAAATTGCATCGAGCCGTGCGGCAATCGTTGCGGCATCACGGAGCGGGCTCGCGAGCCGGTTGGCAAGCTCGCGCGCACCCGGTCCCGTCACGGTCCGGTCGATCGCGGACAGGAGACTGCCGTCGCGCTCGCCACGCGTCGAGCGGAGGAGTTCGAGACTCGTGCGCGTGGCTGCATCGATGACGAGCGTCGTCGCGGGGCCGGAGCGGCGCGGCGGTCGGATCACAGGCTTGGCACCGATCTGGGTCAGATCGACGTATTTCAGCAGCGCCCCGATCGCGGCGAGTTCCGGGCGCGAGAAGCTGCCGAAGCCACCCAGCTCCTTGACGCCGAGCGCTTCGCTCAGCATCCGCTCACCGGCCATGCTGTCGAAGAACGACGTCGCGAGCGGTGTCAGCGCGCTCGCGGTGTAGGCCGCGGCTGCGGCGATCGTGCGGTCGGCGACGAGGCGATCGGGCGCGAGGATCTCGCCCGGTGCGAGACGCACGATCTCGCCTGCAAGATCGTCGCCGGAGATGGTCGCGATCTCGAATTCGCCGGTCGAGATGTCGATCGAGGCCAGCGCGAAATCCGCGGCGGTGGTGTCGGAACCTGTCGAGAAGAGCGCGGTGAGATAGTTGCGCGTGCGCGCATCGAGCAGCGTGTCTTCGGTGAGTGTGCCCGGCGTGACGAGGCGGACGACGTCGCGCTTGACGACTGCTTTCGAGCCGCGCTTGCGCGCCTCCGCCGGATCCTCGAGCTGTTCGCACACCGCAACGCGGTAGCCTTTGCGGATCAATCGCTGCAGGTAGTCGTCGGCGCGATGAACCGGGACGCCGCACATCGGGATGTCCTGGCCGAGGTGCTTGCCGCGCTTCGTCAGCACAATGCCGAGTGCTTGCGATGCGATCACCGCATCGTCAAAGAACAGCTCGTAAAAATCACCCATCCGGTACCACAGGATGCAATCCGGATTGGCGGCCTTGATCTCGAGGAACTGCGCCATCGACGGCGTAACGTCGGCGACAACTGCGCGTGCGGCCCCATCCGCGTTCGCCGTTGCGGAATCGAGATCGTCATGCGCCGCCGGCGCGGCGGCTTGGCCGTCACTGTCCGCGCTCGCTCCCGACTTCGACCGCTTCGCCATGCCTGCGACGTCCCGCCCTGATGCATACCACCGTCAACCCGACGACATGGCGCATGGTGCACTGCGAGGCAAGTGGCGAGTTGTGCACAGGTCGGACGCGGATTATCGTCACCCGTTGCTCAACGACGTCAGACGCCGCTACCCGCCTGGCCACCGGGCCAGGCCAGGACGCGCGGTCGCACCGGAAAACGGGGATAGGCCGAGATGGCTGCCGACAAGCCGACGATCAAGTTCACCGCCGACGACGCTCTGCGTTTTCACGCCGAGGGCAAGCCCGGCAAGCTTGAAATCACGCCGACCAAGCCGCTCACGACGCAGCGCGATCTCTCGCTCGCCTATTCCCCCGGCGTGGCTGTGCCGGTGCTGGCCATCGCCGAGGACAAGTCGCGCGCCTACGACTACACCAACAAGGGCAACCTCGTCGCGGTGGTCTCGAATGGCACGGCGATCCTCGGCCTCGGCAACCTCGGCGCTCAGGCATCGAAGCCGGTCATGGAAGGCAAGGGCGCGCTGTTCAAGCGCTTCGCGGATATCGACGCGCTCGATCTGCTGGTCGACACCGAGGACGTCGACGCCTTCATCAATTCTGTGCGCTACCTGGGACCGAGCTTCGGCGGCATCAACCTCGAAGACATCAAGGCGCCGGACTGCTTCGTGATCGAGGAGCGGCTGAAAGAGCTGCTCGACATTCCCGTGTTCCACGACGACCAGCACGGCACCGCGATCATTGCCGCCGCGGGCCTGATCAACGCGCTGGAGCTGACCGACCGCACGATCTCGACCTTCAAGCTCGTCGTGAATGGCGCCGGTTCGGCGGGCATCGCGTGCCTCGATCTGCTGGTGGCGATGGGCATGCCACGCGAGAACATCCTCCTCTGCGACACCAAGGGCGTGATCTACCAAGGCC
>CAZKZT010000471.1:0-2623 GCA_964557265.1 uncultured Hyphomicrobium sp. | reverse complement strand
CGCTGCGGCTCTGGCCATCGCAAGGGCCGCCTCGTGATGCTGCGGCGTGGTTGATCATGGTCGGTCGCAATGCAGCGATCGACGGCGTGCGGCGGCGGCAACGAGAGCAGCCGTTGCCTTCCGACGAGGTCTTGTCCGACCTATCGGATGCCGAGGCAGAGACAGTCGAGCGCCTCGATGCCGCGGACTATCGCGACGACATCCTGCGGCTGCTTTTCGTGTGCTGCCATCCCGAGCTGCCGGCGACGCAGCAGATCGCGCTGGCGCTCCGGATCGTGTCGGGGCTCTCGGTCGCGCAGATCGCGCGCGCTTTTCTCGTCACCGAGGCCGCCATGGAGCAGCGCATCACGCGTGCCAAGCGGCGAATAGGCGGTGCGGGCATTCCGTTCGAAGCGCCAGGTGCGGTGGCGCGCAGCGAACGCATCGCCGCTGTCGCGGGTGTCCTCTACCTGCTGTTCAACGAAGGCTATACCAGCGACGTTGCCGAGCAGGGCGCGCGCACTGTGCTGTGCGAAGAAGCGATCCGTCTCGGGCGCATGCTGTTGTCGCTGTTCCCTGCCGAGCCGGAAATCATGGCACTTCTCGCGTTGATGTTGTTGCAGCACGCGCGCGCTGCGGCGCGCTATGATGCCGACGGCAACACGGTACTGCTGCCCGATCAGGATCGCACGCGGTGGAACCGGCCGCTCATCGCCGAGGGCTTGGCGCTGGTCGATAAGGCGTTCCGTCACCGCCGTCCGGGGCCGTATCAGGTGCAGGCGGCGATCGCGGCGCTGCACGGGCGCGCGTTGCGTGCCGAAGACACCGACTGGCCGCAGATCGCACTCCTTTATGGCGCTCTCGAGCGGATGCAGCCATCCCCTGTGGTCACGCTCAATCGTGCGGTTGCCGTGTCGAAGGCGGAGGGCCCGGCGGCGGCATTGGCGATGATCGAGCCGCTGGCGCGCGATCTGGAAGGCTATTTCTATTTCCATGGCGCGCGCGGCGCGTTCCTGCTTGAGCTGGAGCGCGCAACGGAAGCGAAGGCTGCATTCGATCGCGCCATTTCGCTCGCGAACACGCCGGCCGAAGCGGCGCACATCCGAATGCAACTCGATCGTCTGGCGGAGATCCCGCCCAGAAAGCAGCCGAAGAAAAATTCCGGATAAGTGTCGGCTGCCGAGAGCCTCGATCGTCCTTGCAGCAGAACAGGTGTCGAAATCAGCCACGGAGGAAGACATGGACGCCAATTCAACTGAAAATGCATGCCCTGCTGGAGAGATCGAAGTGCGTGGCGGTGTGACGCCCTATCTCAACGTCGAAGGAGCCGGGAAAGCGGCGGACTTCTACATCCGCGCATTCGGTGCGATCGAGGCGGCGCGCATGGACCCTGACGAGCAGGGCCGCTACATGCACATCCACCTCTATGTAAATGGCGGTTCCTTGATGCTCGCGGACTTCTTCCCAGAGCATGGCCACCCGCCGGTGAAGCATCAGGGGTTCGATCTCCATCTGCAAGTGGATGATGTCGATCCGGTCTGGAAGCGTGCGGTCGATGCGGGGGCAGAAATCGTCATGCCGGTGCAGCGCATGTTCTGGGGGCACCGTTACGGTGTGGTCCGCGATCCGTTCGGCGTCCGCTGGTCGATCGCGTCGGTGAAATGAGCCACTCCGTTCACTCATTCAAGAAGGAATAGATGATGTACGTCGATGGATACGTTCTTCCGGTGCCGAAAGCGAAACTTGAAGCCTACAAGGAGATCGCCTCGACCGCTGGCAAGGTCTGGATGGATCATGGCGCGCTGTCGTATGTCGAGTCGGTCGCGGAGGATGTGAAGCCGGGTGTCCACACGTCATTTCCGCAAGCGGTCAAGCTCGAGGAAGGTGAGACGATCATCTTCGCCTGGGTGACGTACGAGTCGCGCGCGCATCGCGATCAGGTCATGGAAGCCGTGATGAAAGATCCACGCATGCAATACACGCCCGAGAGCATGCCTTTCGATGGAAAGCGCATGTTCTGGGGCGGTTTCGAAACGATCGTGCAGCTCTGATCGACCCGGCATCTCCTTCTCCCCGCAAGCGGGAGGGGGAGACAGTCACCGCCCCACCATCAGCGAGCGCGCGACGATTTCCTTCATGATTTCAGTCGTGCCGGCGAAGATGCGGTGTACGCGGGCATCAGCGTAGGCGCGCGCGATCGGATACTCCCACATGAAGCCCGCGCCGCCATGAAGCTGCAGGCAGATGTCGAGCACGCGCCCTTCGAGCTCGGTCAGCCACCATTTCTGCATCGCCGCCGTCGGCACGTCGAGCTTGCCCTCGATGTGCAGCTCCAGGCACTTGTCGACGAACACGCGCGCCACCTGCACCTCGGTCGCGACTTCGGCGAGCTTGAAGCGCGAGTTCTGGAAGTCGGCGATCGGGCGGCCGAACGCCTTGCGGTCACGGGTGTAGGCGATTGTCCATTCGAGCGCGGCTTCCATGATGGCGACGGCTGCGAGGCCGACGATGAGGCGTTCCTGCGGCAGCTCCTGCATCAGATAGGCGAAGCCCTTGCCTTCCGCGCCGAGGACATTCGACGGCGGCACGCGCACGTTGTCGAAGAACAGCTCCGAGGTATCCTGCGCCTTGTTGCCAAGCTTTT
>CAZKZT010000470.1:2231-2626 GCA_964557265.1 uncultured Hyphomicrobium sp. | reverse complement strand
TGCAGGTCGAGCATCCGGTGACAGAGGCGATCACCGGCCTCGATCTCGTGCTCGAGCAGATCCGCATCGCGTCCGGCAGCTCGCTATCGGTGAAGCAGGAGGACGTGACGTTCTCCGGGCACGCCATCGAGTGCCGCATCAACGCCGAGAACCCGAAGAACTTCCGTCCGTCGCCCGGCAAGATCACCTACTGGCATCCGCCCGGCGGCCTCGGCGTGCGCGTCGATTCAGGCGTCTATCAGGGCTACCGCATCCCGCCGAACTACGACAGCCTCATCGGAAAGCTGATCGTGCACGGCAAGAACCGCAACGAATGCCTGATGCGGTTGCGCCGCTGCCTCTCGGAGTTCGTGATCGACGGCATCGAGACGACGATCCCGCTGTTCAGCGAGCTG
>CAZKZT010000470.1:0-2221 GCA_964557265.1 uncultured Hyphomicrobium sp. | reverse complement strand
GTGCCGTCATCCCGACATCGCCAATGGCCTCTACGACATCCACTGGCTCGAGCGGTATTTGACGCAGCAGCAGAGTGAGACTTAATCCCCTCTCCCCGCAAGTGCGGGGAGAGGGTTAGGGTGAGGGGCGGCCAATTCTGAGACGATTGCGTTTATCGCCGCCCCTCATCCCGACCTTCTCCCCGTGAAGGACGGGGAGAAGGGGAAGGCCTCACCCCACGAAAAATTTCGCCACCGCGCTCAACAGGCACAGACTAACCGTGAACTGCTGGAAGCGGTGATACTTGACACGGAGCTGCATATGCCGCTCGCGCTTGGCGTCATCTGACGCCAGTTTCAACTGCGCCTCGTTGATCCATTGCAGGATCGTGCACCCGATAATGAGCACGGCCGTCGCAACGACAATCAGACCAACGATCGCCTGAACTGCCGTCACGACCGCGCTGGCTCCTTACCCCGGACTTAGCCCGCCACGACCTTATTCTTGATCGTGCCGAGACCAGTCCACGAGATTTCGAGCTCGTCGCCCGGAACGAGGAAGCGCTGTGGCACGCGGCTGCCACCGGCACCATCGGGCGAACCGGTCGAGACGACGTCACCCGGGTTGAGCTGCGCGAAGTGCGAGACGTAGGCGATCAGCGTCGGGATATCGAACACCATGTTCGCGACCGTCGTCGACTGCACCTGCTCGCCGTTGAGCTTGGTCGTCAACTGCACCGACTTGATGTCGCCGATCTCGTCAGCGGTGGTGAACCACGGGCCGCTGGCGCCCGACGCGTTGAAGTTCTTGCCCGCCGCAACCGACTGCTTCTGCCAGCCGCGCACCGATCCGTCGTTCATGATCGTGTAGCCGGCGATGTGATCGAACGCCTTCTCCTTGGTGATGTGGCGCCCCGCCTTGCCGATCACGAGCACCAGCTCGCCCTCGTAGTCGAACGTCTTCGCTGCGTCACCCTTGGGGTACTCGAGCGGCTCGTTGTGACCAACGAGCGCGTCGTTCGTCTTGATGAAAAGCGATACGTCCTTGGGCGGCGGCACATCGCCGTCCACCGGATGGCGCTTCGGGTAGTTCACGCCGATGCAGATGATCTTGCCCGCATCGTGCAGCGGCGGCAGGTAGCGGATCGCATCGAGCTTGAGCGACGCCTTCTTGCCGGTCGCCCATGCCGAAACCTCGCCAAGCGCACCGGCAGCCAGCACCGCCCGGATGGTCGGATACTTCGCGAGCAACGCCGCATCCGCAGGGATGATGCCACCGCCCGCCGCGTCCGGTTCCACGACAACGCCCCACCCGCTTTTTCCGTCGTGCGCGTAGCTGATCAATTTCATTGGGTTCCGCCCTGTCTGGATGCTGTTTCCGGCGCAAGATGCATCAATGCCGCCGCCCGGTGCAAGGTCCGGCACCGTTGACGTGCCATGCAGACGCCAGAGCGGCTTGAGAAGACGCTCCCGAAAAACTAACGCACCCGGATCAACTCGGCTAGACTTGTGCCCAACCAATAACCACAGGGTGGAGACGACAGGCATGGCGATCCCGCGCAGCGTATTCGGCGAGGAACACGAGATGTTCCGTGCGACCGTCAAGGATTTCATCGAACGCGAGATCGCGCCCCACCACGACAAGTGGGAGAAGGATGGCGTCGTCCCGCGCGAACTGTGGCGCAAGGCCGGTGAGGCCGGGTTGCTGCTGACCGGTATCCCCGAAGAGTACGGCGGCGCGGGCGCCAACTTCCTGATGAGTGCGATCCTGATCGAAGAGATGTCGAAAGGGCTCTACTCCGGCCCCGGCTTCCGGCTGCAATCCGACATCGTCGCGCCGTAAATTCTCCACTATGCGACCGAGGAGCAGAAGCGCGCGCTACTGCCCCGCATGGCGCGCGGCGAGATCGTCACCGCCATTGCCATGACCGAGCCCGGCACGGGCAGCGATCTGCAGGGTATCCGCACGACCGCGATCCGCGACGGCAACGAACTCGTCGTCAACGGCCAGAAGACCTACATCACCAACGGCCAGCTCGCCGACGTCATCATCGTCGCGGCCAAAACCGACCCCAAGGAAGGCGCCAAGGGCGTCTCGCTCGTGCTCGTCGAAGCCGACCGGCCCGGTTTCGCGCGCGGGCGCAATCTCGAAAAGCTTGGCAACAAGGCGCAGGATACCTCGGAGCTATTCTTCGACAACGTGCGCGTGCCGCCGTCGAATGTCCTCGGCGCGGAAGGCAAG
>CAZKZT010000469.1:1756-2627 GCA_964557265.1 uncultured Hyphomicrobium sp. | reverse complement strand
ATGGTTTCCCGACCAACCGCAGCCACCGCACGACGCTCGATGTCGATTGCCCGGAAATCGTCAAGCGCGTGAAGGAGGACGGCGCCGACGTCGCCATCCTCGCGGCGAACTGCCCGGTCTGCCACCAAAGCATCAGCCTCGCTGCCCGTGCGCTCGAAGCCGCCGGCATTCCGACTGTCGTCATGGCGTGCGCCAAGGATATCGTCGAGTTTGTCGGCGTGCCGCGGTTCGCGTTCAGTGACTTTCCGCTCGGCAATGCCGCCGGCCGGCCGAAGGACAAGGAATCGCAACGCCTGACGCTCGAGCACGCGCTGCGCGTTCTCGAAACCGCGCCGGGCCCGCGCACGACGGTGCAGAACCCGATCCGCTGGAGCGACAATCCGGATTGGAAGCTCGACTACTCCAACATCGACCGCCTCTCCGCGGAGGAGATCGCCAAGCGGCGCGATGAGTTCGACCGCCAGAAGCGGATCGCCAAGGAGAAGCTCGCCGAGGACATGAAGGTGAAGGGGGCGGCGGAATGAGCCAGCCGTTCACCGGCGTCCGCGTCCTCGATTTCACGCAGGTGTTCGCGGGACCGTTCGGCAGCTATCAGCTCGCGCTGCTCGGTGCCGATGTGGTCAAGATCGAGCGCCCTGGCGGCGACGATATGCGCTACGGTCCACCCAACAAGGAGTGGTCCGAGCGCGGCCTCGGCACCGGCTGGATGGCGATCAACGCCAACAAGCGCAATATCGCGCTCGATCTGACGAAGCCCGAGGCGATCGCGATCGTCAAGAAGCTCGCCGAGACCGCCGACGTCGTGATGGAGAATTTCCGCCCCGGCGTCATGGACAAGCTCGGCATCGGCTATCCGCAACTCTCGAAGGTC
>CAZKZT010000469.1:0-1746 GCA_964557265.1 uncultured Hyphomicrobium sp. | reverse complement strand
GGCTACGAGGCGTTGTCGAAAGTCAACCCGCGCATCATCTATGCGGCCGTGTCGGGCTTCGGTCACACCGGACCCGAGCGGACGACCGGTGCCTATGACGGCAAGATCCAGGCGATGAGCGGCCTGATGTCGATCACCGGCTCGCAGGAGAGTGGCCCGACGCGTGCCGGCTTCGCGGTGTGTGATGCGATCGGCGGCATGAGTCTCGCCTTCGGTGTTGCGAGCGCCCTATTCCAGCGCACGCACACCGGCAAAGGCCAGCTCGTCGATGTGGCGATGCTCGACTCGGCGCTGACCTTCATGTCCTCGTTCGTCGTCGATTACACGGTGGGCGGGCACGTGCAGGGGCCATCAGGCAATCGCGCGCAGAGCCGCCTGCCGACCGCCGATCTCTTCAAGGTCAAGGACGGCCACCTGCTGCTCGCAGTCAACAACGACAAGCAGTTCGTCGCGCTGGCGAAGGCGATCGGACACCCCGATCTGCCGAATGATCCGCGCTTCATCGATTGGCCGTCGCGGATCGAGAACGAGGTCGCACTGCGGGGGATCATCGAAGACGTGTTCGCCAGTGCCGACGCGGCGACCTGGGATGAGCGTCTGACGGCGGCGAACGTACCGTGTTCGCGCATCTGGTCGATCGCTGAAGTGGTGAAGCACCCGCAGCTCGACTCGCGCACCGTGCTGCAGAAGGTCGATTCGCCCTATGGCGAGGTCGAGCTGATCGCCTCGGGCATCCGCTACGCGCACGGCGGCGCCGAGATCAAGCGCTTCCCGGCGATGCCGGGGGCGGATACGGACGCGGTACTCGGCGAGGCCGGCTATTCGGCTGCCGAGATCGAAGAATTCAAGAAAGCCGGCATCGCAACGACCGGTATTCGCGCCGGGAGAAAATCATGAGCGAGAGTTCCGCAGTTACATACAAGCGTGATGGCATGGTTGCGGTCATCACGATGCGCAAGCCGGATCGCATGAACCGGCTCGACGCCGAGCTGGTCGACGGTCTGCATGACCGTTGGGTGCAGTTCATGGCTGATGATGCCGCGCGCGTCGCGGTGTTGGCAGGCGAAGGCAAGGCGTTCTCGGCGGGTGCCGATCTGAAGGCGGTGCCGCATCATCTCTATCACGGCATTCCGGGGATCGGGTATCCGGTCGACAAGCCGGTGGTAGCGGCGGTGCAGGGCTGGTGCATCGGCGGCGGCATGGTGCTGACCACGATGGCCGACATCATGATCGTCGCGGAGGACGCCAAGTTCTCGTACCCGGAAGTGAAGATCGCGTTTTCCGGCGGCTTGATTTCGAATCTCGTCACGCGCATCCCGCACAAGATCGCGATGGAGTTGCTGCTGGTCGGCGATACGATCGACGCGAAGCGCGCCTATGAAGTGGGTTACGCCAACAAGATCGTATCGATCGATCAGCTCATGCCGACGGCAATGGATTATGCGCGCCGCATCGCGGATACGGCGCCGATGCCGTCGCGGATGCTGAAGCGCTTCGCGTCCGAAACGCTGCCGAAGGGTCCGACCGAGATCGCCGGCATTGCGCGGGCGCAGGTCGACGCGATCAACCGCAGCGCCGATTGGGTCGAAGGCCGTGCTGCCTTCGCCGAAAAGCGCCCGCCCAAATTCAAGGGCGAGTAGCGCCTGATCGGTCGAGATGGAAGCGCTCGCGCTTCCATCGAGAGCGTGAAGCAGACTCTAACCGCGCCGATAGATGACACCGCAGGCGCTGCCGCTACTTCCTCTC
>CAZKZT010000468.1:1620-2631 GCA_964557265.1 uncultured Hyphomicrobium sp. | reverse complement strand
AGGCTTCCCGGTGTGTGCCATGCATCCGTGATCAGCGCCGCCAGCCTGCCCGAGCTCGCAAGCGCTCTCCCGACCGCATAGTTCTCGCGCGCGCCCAGCTGGCAAACGATCCACTGACCATGTTGCCATGGCACATCGCGCGTGTTCTCGACCGCGGCCGCGATCGTCAATTGAGGCACCCGCACGCACCCAACAGCGCGCAAGAACGATAGCTCTTTAGATACTCAATCACCCGAAGCCTGCCGAATGAGGCTGCTGCTACGCCGCAACCGTCTGGACTCGAAGATCACGTTCGCTTTCACCGGCTCGCGTTGCGCGCGATGCTGCCAGAGGCTGCGCGGAATGTTCGCAAGACCATGCACAACGCCCGCCGCGCGGCCGTTTCGCAGCGACCAGTAAACGCGTCGCCCCACCTGCAGGATGACGAACGACCACAGGACGACCGGATACCTCAAATAACCGACCAGTGCCGTGTTGCTGATATGCGCGCTGGTCACTTCCGGTGTCGCCTGATGCGCTCGCGATGTTCTATGACGCACGCGCAGCGCGTCCGACCTCACGATCTCCCACCCCCGATCGAGAACCTGGAGCGATACATCGACTTCCTCTGCGCCATACGCGAGTTGGATGGGAAGATAACCCTTGGTTTCCAGGAACGCGGCTCGGCGGATTGCAACGCCGCAGCCGACGAACTCGGCGACCCGTGCCAGCACGTCAGTTCGCGGCGGCGTCCGCTCGTCATCATGAACGATCGCTCCTGCCGCAAGAATGGCCGCCCGCGGATGCGCCTCGAATATCGCAACCACATCCGCGAAGAAATCGATGTCGATGGGGTGCGAGTCGTCGTCGAAGCTCGCCACATAGTCCTGCGTCGCCTTCGCGATCAGAATGTTCCGTGCGCCTCCGGGACCGAGCCGCGAGTCCGCTTCGATCCAACGCACTTCCGGAAACTCGGATTCCAGCGACGCGCGGGTTTGCTGATCTCCATGATCGACCATGACGAGTATCTCG
>CAZKZT010000468.1:0-1610 GCA_964557265.1 uncultured Hyphomicrobium sp. | reverse complement strand
TCAGCAAGCACCTTGTGCCGCTTGAATGTCGGGATCACAACAGAGACGGGTGCTTTCATGAGGACGCGGAAACCCCTGTCGTCCCGGTTGCGTCCATCGCGATCGCCAATCGCCAAACCTCGCTGATCCCCGCCGACCGCATCGTACGATTAGATCGCATCACTTCCTGGCTTCGACGTACAGCGACTCGGGTTTCCGGAACTCGAGATCAACGAGAAGTTTAGGATCGCCACCCACACGGAATTGCCTTTGTGTCACCTCACGGAAACCGGCGTGAAGCAGGATCGCCTTCATGGTCTCGAAGTCATAGATGAACTGATGGCCGTGGGCTCGCATGATACGATTGACGCTCATCATCGGCGTGTAGAACGGATAACCTCCGTCCTCGTCATGCCCGGGCATGTTGACCGGGTTGCCGGACTGGGCTTCCAGGTAGTGGTCGATATAGATCCTGCCGTCGGGTACGACGATGCGGGCAATCCGATCCGGCATCAGTACTCTATGGAACTCTTTTGCGATGCCGACGAACTGCGCGAGTGCGATGTGCTCCATGCAGTGCTCAGTAAAAATGCCACCAATCGTTTCGCTCTGAAATGGCAAGCCCTTGGTGACATCGTGGACCATATCGAGCCCAGGCACCCACGCGTAATCAATCGAGAAGAGATGATCGTGCTGGTTCTTACCAGCGCCGATATCGATATAGGCACCATGGGCCGGTTTCTTGTTGGAGATGCCCGTCGCTCGGATGGCTTGCGACAGCCCTCGCTGAATGGCCGACTTGATGTAGTACTTTGCCGTTTTGTTTCGTGGAGACGTGACGAGCGCAGCACTCACCATGGCTTTGATCCTCGTAGCAGCGTAATCATCTCTTACTGGTCCAATCTGCGCACCGTGGCGCGCGCGCATCGCGCTCGTTGCCCAACCTTGCCGCCATCCCCGCCGCTCCTTCAGCGCACCGACGACGGGTCGTTCGGCCTGACGATCGGTAAAAGTGCCGCACGCAGCAGCAGCAAAGGGAACGCCAGAATGAATGCCGCGCGGCCACCACGGGCATTCCAAGTGAAAGTGCGGCGATAGAGCTTCCAAGCCGCCTGAAATTCGCCCGATCGAATAGCTTGCAGAATAAAAGGCCGCACATACCGCGTGATTACTGTACGTCGCGCGCTACGGTATCGGTCTCCTCCCGGGTATCCACCCGCACACTCGCTGTCTACGAGGCGCAGCAATCCATCAACGGACTTCTTGAGATTGGCCGTCTCGTTGTCAGCGTGCATTCGATGAGCAATCGTCGTGGGCTGCAGAACCTGGACGAATCCGGGCGCATCTCCCATTCGAAGAGCGAAGTCGTGATCTTCTGCGTTGAGGCCATCTTCCGCGAAGCCACCCACGTCCTGGAAAACGAGGCGGTCGACCACCATCATTCCAGCGCCAGCGATAAAGGCGTACGCCGACGCGTCGAGGAATGTCGGAAAATGCCTTCCCTGGGCCGGCTCTTCAGGCGGCGTGACGAGGTCACCGGCAAAGTCTTCGTAGCGCCCGAACAATAGAGCCGGCCGCGCATGGCGCTCCACGAGCCTGGCGAACACCTCGAGGCTCCACGGGAACCACAC
>CAZKZT010000467.1:0-2635 GCA_964557265.1 uncultured Hyphomicrobium sp. | reverse complement strand
GGTACCAGCAGCAACTCGAGGCGGATGCCGATCCCATAACCCGCAAGCGCCGTCGTGCCGAAGCTGGCGACGAACTTCGCCAGAATGACTACGGTGAGGATCGATTGCAGCGGGGACAGGCAGGAGACGGCGCCCACCTTGAGGATATCCCAGAACAACTCCCGATTCAGGCGGATTCCGGAGAGCGTGAGCTCCAACCGGCTGTGCGATGAGCGCAGATACACCAGGAGTGTGATCGAGCCGGCGAGAAAGGCGAGGATCTGACCGGCCGCGACGCCGGCGAGGCCAAATCGCGGGATCGGGCCGAAGCCAAGTCCCAGCAGACCGCCGAGGATGATCTGGAGCACCGCGACGCCGATCACGGTCGACGACGGCACCCGCATGTTACCCGTGCCGCGCGCGATCGAAGCGAAGATGTTGAATAGCCATATGATCGTGGCGCCGCTGAAGAAGGTGGCAGAGTACTGGAGTGCAAGCGGCAGCACGACCTCGTCGCCGCCGAGCGTCGTGTAGATGGCACGGCCCCAGTTGAGGAAAACGAAGGTGAACAGGAAGCCGGCCAGGCATCCGACGATCAAGGCGTGAAGTGCCAAGGCGCGCGCGCGGTGCTCGTCGCCGGCCCCAAGGGCCCGGCTGATCGCGGAGGAGACGCCGCCCCCCATCGCGCCCGACGACATCATCTGCGTCAGCATGATCATCGGGAAGACGAGTGCCATCGCGGCGAGTGCCTCGGTCCCGATGACGCCAATATAGCTCGTCTCGGCAATGGCGACGAGAGACTGCGTGCCGAGCGCCAGGAGGTTGGGAAGCGACAACGCCGCCAGTGTCGGCAGAATAGGTGCCGTCAGGAGCGGATTGGCCGCCGACGTCTCAGTTCGATCACTCGCGCGAGTAGGGATGCTGTCAGACAATGCCTATCTCGCGTACATGCTGTCCGGGAATGGAATAGAACCATCTGCGCATAAAACATAACACTGATGGTACGAGTAGTGTCGATCGTATAATAGACGCCGTGCGTCTCGTCCACATATCAGCGTCGCGAAGGCCAAGCAATCGTGAACGAGCGGTCCTCAGCTTCTTGCCGCAGAAGATCTGGCACCGACGAGCGTGCCAGCACGGCACATCCGGCGACACACGATTAAGGCTAGCCGAGCGTGTCGGCCGACAGTGAGCAAACGGCGCACCCAAGCACGTCGCGTTAGCAATTCGCATGCGAGTTCATCGCCGGAATTTGGGCTTCGTCGAGCCGCTTGCGAAGGTGCCGCCGGCCCATTCAATGCTGCCCGCCGCACCGCAAATCCCAACACACACCTGACAGATGTTCGAGCCAGATAAACCGTACCTTCAACCTTGTCTGTCATATTCCCCGTCAGTCGAGCGTTGAGCAGGTGTCATGGGTCTCTATCAGATCGTCCGCAAGATCACTGGTCTGCACGACGCCGTTCTGTCGGAGGGGTCCGATGCGCAGAACACGCCTGGCTGGGACTCGCTGCATCAGATTGAGTTGATCTTTGCGATCGAAGGCGCCTACCGGGTGCGCTTCACCGTTGCCGAGATCATGAGCCTCAAGAACATCGGCGACATCCGTCGAATGCTTATTGCCAAAGGGGCAGACGTCGAGCGGTTCACAGATGCCCCGAAAGAGCGCCTGCGCGCCTGAGGATTGATCGGGACGCGGGGGACAGCGTCCGAAGAATTGCAGTTTATGGATTGGGGGAGAAAGTTGCCATGTCGAGTAAAGCATCGCTGACGATCGTGATAGCCGACGACGACGCCGACGACCGGATGCTGGTGGAAGATGCGTTCGCCGAGAGCCGCCTCGCCAACCCTCGTGTCTACGTCGAGGATGGCGAGGAGCTGCTGCAGTATCTGCGCGGTGAAGGCAAGTTCGCCCACCAGCCGCGGCGGCTGCCGGGTCTGATCCTGCTCGACCTCAACATGCCGCGCATGGACGGTCGCACCGTTCTCAAACACATCAAGGACGATCCGGACCTGCGTCGGGTTCCAGTCATCGTGCTCACGACGTCGAAGGCCGAGGAAGACATCCTTCGGACCTACGATCTTGGCGTCAGCTCGTTCATTACCAAGCCGGTCAGCTTCGAAGGCTTGGTGGACGTCGTGCGTACGCTCAATCACTATTGGATCGAGATTGTCGAATTGCCCGCCTCCGAGGCCGCATGATGTAACGCCGTCTTTGGACCAAGGCTGCTCGATTATGTCGCTTCCACTGACACAGACTGAAACCGTTGTCCTCCTCGTCGAGGACGATCGCGATGATTTTTTCCTCGCGCAGGACGTTTTGCAGTCCGTTCCGAACCACAAGTATTCCGTGGTCTGGGCGGGGTCTTACGAGCGCGCCAAACTGGAACTCCTCGAACGCACGTACGACGTTGCGCTCGTCGACTATCGGATCGGCGATCGCACAGGCCTCGAATTCATCCGCGAAGCCGGGCGCAAGTTCCCCGACACGCCGATGATCCTCCTTACCGGACTGATCGATCCCGATCTCGATCGCGCCGCCGAAGAAGCCGGTGCCGCCGATTTCCTCGAGAAGGGCGCGATCACCCCGGAGCTCCTCGACCGCTCGATCCGCTACGCCTGCAAGAATTCGCGCCGCCGCGCCATCCTCGACGCC
>CAZKZT010000466.1:0-2647 GCA_964557265.1 uncultured Hyphomicrobium sp. | reverse complement strand
TCCGCAAGCCGGAGATCGACGCCAAGCTCGTCGCCCAGGGCATCGCCGACCAGCTGGTCCGCCGCGTGGCCTTCCGCCGGGCGATGAAGCGCGCCGTGCAGTCGGCCCTGCGGCTCGGCGCCGAGGGCATCAAGATCACTTGCGGCGGCCGTCTCGGCGGCGCCGAGATCGCCCGCGTCGAGTGGTACCGCGAAGGCCGCGTGCCGCTGCATACGCTGCGTGCCGACATCGATTTCGGCTACGGCGTGGCGCGGACGGCCTACGGCATCATCGGTGTCAAGGTGTGGATCTACAAGGGCGAGATCATCGAGCACGATCCGATGGCGTCCGAGCGCCGCGCGCTCGAGTCACAGGAAGGTGGCGGTGGTGGTGATCGCCGCCGGCGCGAGGATCGCGGCGACCGTGGTGATCGCGGCGATCGCCGACCGCGCGACTAATTCGTTCGAGGAACGACGACCATGATGCAACCGAAACGGACCAAGTTCCGCAAGCAGCACAAGGGCCGCATTCACGGCGCGGCCAAGGGCGGGACCGACCTCAACTTCGGCTCGCACGGCCTCAAGGCCGTGGCGCCGGAGCGGCTGAGCGCACGCCAGATCGAGGCTGCGCGTCGTGCCATCACGCGCCACATGAAGCGCGCTGGTCGCGTGTGGATCCGCATCTTCCCGGATGTGCCGGTGACGAAGAAGCCGGCCGAAGTCCGCATGGGCTCCGGCAAGGGCAGCCCGGAGCTTTGGGTGGCGCGGGTGAAGCCGGGCCGCATCATGTTCGAGATCGACGGCGTGCCGGATGCGCTGGCGCGCGAGGCGCTGACGCTCGGCGCCGCCAAGTTGCCGATCGCGACGCGCATCGTGACGCGCCTGCTGTAATGAATGCGGCGCGTGATGCGCGCCTGACCGAGAGTTGAGAGGCCGGAGATGGCGACAGAGAAGTTCAAGGGGATGTCGAGCGATCAGCTCGAAGAGGAGCTGCTCAAGCTCAAGAAGGAGCAGTTCAACCTGCGCTTCCAGCAGGCATCCGGCCAGCTCGAGAACACCGCGCGCATTCGCATCGTTCGACGCGAGATCGCCCGGATCAAGACGGTAGCGCGCGCGCTGCGGGGCAATGCCCCGGCCAGCGGCCGCTGAGAGGAGCACGAATATGCCAAAGCGGATTCTCAACGGCGTCGTCGTCTCCGACAAGAACGACAAGACGATCGTGGTCGAAGTTGAGCGGCGGTTCACGCACCCGCTGCTGAAGAAGACCGTGCGCCGGTCGAAGAAGTACCAGGCCCACGACGCGGAAAACACGTTCAAGGTCGGCGACAAGGTGCGCATTCAGGAGAGCGCGCCGATCTCCCGGCATAAGCGGTGGGTCGCGCTCAAGCAGCAGAGCGGCTGATCCGGGCATGAGGACTGGCCGCTTGCGGCCGCGGCTCAAGGGTTCGGGCGCTCTGGGCGTTCGAGGCAGGAAGGACTAGGGATCGTCACATGATCCAGATGGAATCAAATCTCGACGTGGCCGATAATTCCGGCGCTCGTCGCGTGCAGTGCATCAAGGTGCTGGGTGGATCGAAGCGCCGGTACGCGACCATCGGCGACACGATTGTCGTGTCGGTGAAGGAAGCGATCCCGCGTGGCAAGGTCAAGAAGGGCCAGGTCATGAAGGCCGTGATCGTGCGCACCGCCAAGGGCGTGCGTCGCGCGGACGGCTCGCTGATCCGCTTCGACCGCAATGCGGCGGTGTTGGTCAACGCCAACGGCGATCCGATCGGTACCCGCATCTTTGGACCGGTGACTCGTGAGCTGCGTGCTCGCAAGCACGTCAAGATCATGTCACTCGCCCCGGAGGTGCTGTAATGCCTTCGCTCAAGATCAAGAAGGGCGATCACGTGATCGTTCTCGCCGGCCGCGATAAAGGCAAGCACGGCGAGGTGATCAAGGTCATCCCCAAGGAGAAGCGCGCGCTCGTGCGTGGTGTGAACATGGTGCGTCGTCACCAGAAGCAGACCGCGACGGCCGAGGGCGGCATCATTTCGAAGGAAGCGAGCATCGATCTGTCGAATCTCGCGCTGGAGGATCCGAAGGACGGCAAGCCGACCCGCGTTGGCTTCAAGTTCCTCGACGACGGCAAGAAGGTGCGCTTTGCGAAGCGCTCAGGTGAAGTCATTCCGGAGAGCAAGTAATCATGGCCGACAACGCGAAACAGAAGGGCGGTGGCGCCCCCGCTGGCGCTAAGGGCGGCAAGCCGGCCGGCAAGGGTGGCCCTCCCGCGAAGGAAGCGAAGGGCAAGCCAGCCACTGGTGCGCCAGCTGCGCCGCGGAAGCCGCGTCCTGCGGACTACAAGCCGCGCATGAAGTCGCTCTATGAGCAGGAGATCCGCAAGAAGCTCGCGGAGCACTTCGGATATTCCAATCCGATGCGCATCCCGCGGCTCGAGAAGATCGTGCTCAACATGGGCGTCGGCGAGGCTGTCAACGACCGCAAGAAGGTCGAGAACGCGTCGAAGGATCTGTCGCGAATTGCCGGCCAGCGGCCTGTGATCACCCGCGCACGCAAGTCGATCGCCACTTACAAGGTGCGCGAGAACATGGCGCTCGGCGCCAAGGTGACGCTGCGCGGCGACCGTATGTATGAGTTCCTCGACCGCCTGGTCACGATCGCGCTGC
>CAZKZT010000465.1:0-2658 GCA_964557265.1 uncultured Hyphomicrobium sp. | reverse complement strand
GACCGCCGTCGTCTTGAGCGAGGCGAGGTCGGAACCGGAGCCGGGCTCGGAGAAGCCCTGGCACCACCAGTCGTCGAGCGACGCCATCCGCGGCAGGTACTTCTTCTTCTGTTCCTCGGTGCCGAACTGGATGATCACCGGGCCGTTCATCGACGTGTTGAAAGCCAGCGGCGGCGGCACGCCGTTCGACTGCATCTCCTCGAGGAAGATGTACTGCTCGACCGGGCTCCAGCCGCAGCCGCCCCACTCCTTGGGCCAGTTGTATACGGCCCAGCCCTTCTTATGCATCGCCTTCTGCGAGGTGACGATGTCCGCCTTCGTGAGATGGCGGCCCTCGATCGACTTCCTGCGGATCTCGAGCGGGATCTCGGTCTGGAAGAAGGTCCGCACCTCCTGCCGGAAGGCGTTCTCTTCGGGGCTGAAGCGCAAGTCCATGGGCGGCTCCTCGGTGAGTGCTATTTTGCAGTGTCTTTAGGACGGACCTGCCGTCAGGTCGAGACGGTTTCCGCTTCCTGCGCTGCCTTGGCGCGCTCCTCGGCCACCAGCTCTTTCTTCGAGAGCTTGCCGACGGCGGTCTTGGGCAGGGTATCGCGAAACTCGAGCGCGGCGGGCAGCTCATGCCGCCCGACCTTGTCGGCGAGGAAGGCGCGGAGATCGTCGAGCGTGACGGACGCGGCCCCCGCCTTCAGTTTGACGAACGCTTTCGCCGCCTGTCCGCGGTAGCGGTCCGCAATGCCGATGACGATCACCTCCTCGACCGCGGGATGCTCGTAGATCGCCTCCTCGATCACGCGCGGATAGACGTTGAAGCCGCCGGAGATGATCATGTCCTTCTTGCGGTCGGTCAGATAGAAGAAGCCCTCAGCGTCCATGTAGCCGATGTCACCCGTGAGCAGGTAGCCGTCGACGAACGCTGCGGCTGTTTCCTCGGGCTTGTTCCAGTACCCGCGCGTGACGTTCGGACCCTTGATGCGGATTTCGCCGATTTCTCCGGGCGGCAGCACGCGGCGAGAATCGTCGAGCGCCACAACGTCCATCAGGATGCCGGGCAACGGCAGGCCGATACTGCCTCTGAGATCGGGACGATGGCTCGGGATGTTGGCCCCCGCCGGCGCGGTCTCCGTCATACCCCAGCCGCCGCCGAGCTGGAGGCCCGTGATCGACTTGATCCGGTTCTCGATCTCGATCGGCACCGGCGCACCGCCCGAATGCACGCCCTTGAGCGAGGAGAAATCGTACTTCTCGACACCGGGGTAATTCGCCAACGCGATCCACATCGTCGGCACGCCCGAGAACGTGGTCGCCTTCTTCTCGGAGATGTCGCGCAGCGTCTGTTCGACGTCGAAGCGCAGCCGCAACAGGATTTCGCTGCCCTGGTCGATGCCGCGCGTCAGACAGGCCGTGATCGCGTACATATGGAAGAGCGGCAGCACGCAGATGACGCGGCCTTCGCCAGGCTTGAGCGTCGATTGCGGCGCCGACCATGCCTTGCCGATCTCGACGGCGGCGGTGAGGTTGGCGTGGCTCAGGATCGCGCCCTTAGGCAACCCCGTGGTGCCGCCGGTGTACTGGAGGAGCGCGATGTCGTCGGGCACCACCTCGGGCCATGCGGCGGGTGGCGTCGCGGCCGCGACCGCGTCGAACGACAACACGCCGTCGCCGAGCGGCGGCATCGCCGCTGTCGCGGGCGATGGCCCCCACACGGCATCGTCGGCGACGATCACGCGATCGACATAGCCCGCGGCCTTGATCTTGAGGGCCACGCCCGCCATCGGTCCGATATTGGTCGTCACGAGCGTGCGGGCGCCAGAGTCACCGAGCTTGTGGGCAAGCTCGCGCTCGGCGTCGAGCGGCGACAGGTTAACGACGATGGCGCCGATCCGCGTGGCGCCAAAGAGCGCGATCGGCTGAGCCGGGCAGTTCGGCAGATAGAGCGCGACGCGGTCGCCCTTGGCAATGCCGAGGCGCAGGAGGCCCGCGGCGAAGGCCGCGACGCGGCGGCCGAAATCGCTGAAGGAGATGGTGCGGTCGCGATACTCCAACAGGGTCTTGCCGCCGTAGGTGGCGACACCGCGATCGAGCAGCGCCGGCAGGGTCCCGACCTCGATCGGCGCATCCCAGGCGACGCCGTTGGGGTAGCTCGTTTCCCAGGGCAACGGGCGCTGGATGGACATGTCACCTACAAATCGTCGCTATGCGTGCATTCCGCGAGAAGGCCAACGTAGGCGCAGGTCTGGGGCTTGGCAACGGCGATCGGCGTACCGATATAATGTTGCGTTGCGGCATGAGCCGCGACCTCGACGCTCGCCGCAGAGCGGCCATCCGCCGGCCCGCACGGACTTGAAGTCCCATGCGTTTCGAGCATATGAGAAGCATTCAAAGCGCCTGCGCCAGGTCCGACCGGCTTGCAGCGCGTCGACCGTCCGCGACATTCGCAAGAGAGAGTCCGATCTCATGGCCAGCCCGTCCGCCCCGAAGACGCTCTACGACAAGATCTTCGACGAGCACATCGTCGACCAGCAGCCGGATGGGACGTGCGTGCTCTATATCGACCGCCATCTCGTGCACGAAGTGACGTCACCGCAGGCCTTCGAGGGCCTGGCGCTCGCCGGCCGCAAAGTGCGCGCGCCGGAAAAGACGCTCGCCGTGGTTGACCAC
>CAZKZT010000464.1:0-2678 GCA_964557265.1 uncultured Hyphomicrobium sp. | reverse complement strand
CGAAGAGTTCATCAAGAAGTGGCAGGCCTACACGAAAAATCCGAAGCGCGTGACCAACGATCCGATGGAAGCGCACGTGATCGGCTTCGCGATGTGGGTCAAGGCAGTCGAGAAGGCCGGCACGTTCGACGTCGACAAAGTCATCGACGCGCTGCCCGGCATCGAGGCGCCAAACCTCACTGGCGGCATCTCGAAGATGCTTCCGAACCACCACATCACCAAGCCCGTGCTGATCGGCGAAATCCGCGCCGACGGTCAGTATGACGTCGTCTGGCAGACGAAGGACCTCGTTCCCGGCGACGCATGGACCGACTACCTCGAAGGCTCGAAGGATCTCGAAGCCGACTGGGTTGGCAAGAAGTGCGGCAACTTCAACACCAAGACAGGCAAGTGCGGTTCCTGACGTCTGCGACTGACCGGCGTGGCCTCCACCACGCTTACAGCATGCACGCACGCGAGCGTCTCCCCGCCACATCGGCGGGGAGACCAAGACCTCAGACCGCCGATCTCCCCATTGATGCGCCTGGCGTACTCGACCGGAAAAGAGGGTTCATGAACCGGTTCATTCGTACTGCCTTGCTGATCGCAGCCCTGATCAGTGGCTGGATAGCCGAAGCGAAACACGCCACGGCCGCGCCTGAAGATCTTGCCGCCGGCCTTTCTCTGATCGCCAAGGACAGCTTCAACGACACTGCCGCGGGCATCGACGCGATCGCGCGATCGGGCGCACCTCATGCCGCCACGCTGATCGAAGCCTTGCAGGACCGCCGCCTGCTCATCGATGCAGCCACCCAGAAAATCTACTACCGGGACGCGGCCGGCGCCGTGCGCGATGCCGCGACCAACGAAATCACCGCCTCACCGCCTGCGAATCTCTCCGCCGCCCGCATGAACAACCGCGTCCGCACCGCGGCCAGTGCGGCAATGGGCGCCCTCAGCCTGATGAACCCCGATCCCGCGCGCCGCATTCAGGCTGCGCAGGCCGTCATGAAGTCACGTGACGCAGCCGCACTCCCGGTCCTCGAGGCCGCGATCGCCGCCGAGAAAGACGCCGCCATCCGCACCGACCTCCAGCTCGCCTGGGCCGCTGTCACATTCGTCAAGAAGGACGCAACCGAAGCGCAGCGCCTCGAGTCGATCGCGCTTCTGCGCAACAGCGGAACCCGCGACGCACTCGCGATCCTGCGCACGCTGCCAGCCGACACTTCCGGTCCAGCACGCACGGAGACCGACACCGCAATCCAATCCATCGAGCAGCGGCTCGCGCTGTGGGGTTACGCGCAGAACTTCTGGTACGGCATCTCGCTCGGCTCCGTGCTGCTGCTCGCCGCGATCGGCCTCGCGATCACGTTCGGCGTCATGGGCGTCATCAACATGGCGCACGGCGAGATGGTGATGCTCGGCGCCTACACGACATTCGTCGTGCAAGAAATCATCCGCACCAGCGCGCCGTGGTTGTTCGACTATTCGCTCGCGATCGCCATTCCGCTCGCGTTCCTGTTTGCGGGCGGCGTCGGCGTGGCTATCGAACGCGGCATCATCCGCCACCTCTACGGCCGCCCGCTCGAAACACTGCTCGCCACCTGGGGCGTCAGCCTGATCCTGCAACAAGCAGTGCGCACCGCCTTCGGACCCACCAATCGCGAAGTCGGCACACCGCAATTCATGGCCGGATCGTTCGATCTCGGCGGCCTCGTCATCACCTGGAACCGGCTCTACATCGTCATCTTCGCCGCCCTGATCTTCACCGGACTGCTGCTGGCGCTGCGCTACACCGCGCTCGGCTTGCACATGCGCGCCGTCACGCAGAACCGCCGCATGGCCTCATCGATGGGCATCCGTACCGGCCGCGTCGACGCGCTCACCTTCGGCCTCGGATCCGGCATCGCCGGACTTGCTGGCGTCGCGCTCTCGCAGATCGACAACGTCAGCCCGAACCTTGGCCAGACCTACATCATCGACAGCTTCCTCGTCGTCGTGTTCGGCGGCGTCGGCAATCTGTGGGGCACGCTGGTCGGCGCGCTCTCGATCGGCATGGCGAACAAATTGCTGGAGCCCTACGCGGGCGCGGTCCTCGGCAAGATCATCCTGCTCGTCGCGATCATCTTCTTCATCCAGAAGCGGCCACGCGGGCTGTTCGCGCTCAAGGGAAGGGCCGTCGAGGCATGATCACTCACGCGCTCATCACGAACGACAAGACGGCCAAGTGGTTCCTCTCGATCGTCATCGGGCTCGCCGTCATCGTGCCGCTGCTGCATCTCGCGATGCCGCCGTCATCGCCGTTCCACATCTCGACCGCGACGATGGCGCTGTTCGGCAAGTACATCTGCTTCGCCCTGCTCGCCCTGTCGCTCGATCTCGTGTGGGGTTACTGCGGTATTCTCTCGCTGGGCCATGGTGCCTTCTTTGCGCTCGGCGGCTACGCCATGGGCATGTACCTCATGCGCCAGATCGGCACGCGCGGCGTGTACGCGCATCCGGTCCTTCCCGACTTCATGGTCTTCCTCAACTGGAAAGAGTTGCCATGGTACTGGTACGGTTTCGAGAACGCGTGGTTTGCCTTCCTCATGGTGATGGCGGTCCCCGGCCTGCTCGCGTTCGTGTTCGGCTGGTTCGCGTTTCGCAGCCGCGTGACGGGCGTCTACCTCTCGATCATCACCCAGGCGCTGACCTTCGCG
>CAZKZT010000463.1:0-2716 GCA_964557265.1 uncultured Hyphomicrobium sp. | reverse complement strand
CAATGTCGGCTTCAAGGACAAAAAGGACCGCCAGTACGCCGCGATCATCGATCTCGCGCTGAAGCACAACAAGCCGGTCCGCATCGGCGTCAACTGGGGCTCGCTCGATCAGGTGCTGCTGACGCGGCTGATGGACGACAACGCCAACAGCGCGACGCCACTGCCTGCGCGCTCGGTGATGCACGAAGCGATGGTGCAATCGGCGCTGCTGTCGGCAGAACGCGCGGAAGAACTGGGCCTCGGCGCCGATCGCATCATCATCTCGGCCAAAGTGTCGGCGGTGCAGGATCTCGTCGCGACGTACAGGCTGCTCGCCGATCGCTGCCGCTACGCACTGCACCTCGGGTTGACCGAGGCGGGGATGGGTTCGAAGGGCATCGTCGCCTCATCGGCCGCGATGGGCATTCTGCTGCAAGCCGGCATCGGCGACACGATCCGTTATTCGCTGACGCCCGAACCCGGCGGCGACCGCACCCTGGAAGTTCAGGCGGCACAGGAGCTGTTGCAGACCATGGGGCTGCGCACGTTCATGCCGATCGTGGCGGCTTGCCCTGGCTGCGGACGCACGACCTCGACAGTGTTCCAGGAGTTGGCGCGCGACGTGCAGGCGATGATCCGCGAGCGCATGCCGGAATGGAAGGCGCGCTATCCCGGCGTCGAGGCGCTCAATCTCGCGGTGATGGGCTGCATCGTCAACGGCCCGGGTGAATCGAAGCACGCCGACATCGGCATCTCGCTGCCTGGCACCGGCGAAAGCCCGTCGGCGCCCGTTTTCATCGATGGCAAGAAGGCGATGACCCTGCGTGGCGCCAATATCGCCGCCGACTTCAAGGTGATCGTCGAGGATTACATCGAGAAGCGGTACGGCGTGAAGGCCGCCCAGTAGCTCGGCGGGCGATCGGCCACAGTTGCGTGATCGCAGAGCAACGGTGCTCCGCAATTGATCGAGACAAGCCCCCGCGCGAGCACGTATGATCGCGATCGGCTGCTCTCCGCGGCCGCTCGTGCCAACCCACCGAGCCTTTCCCATGTACGAGAAGGTTACGCGGTCTATCCGCGTGCGTGTTCGCCCGGAGTATCTCGAGGCCCAGTCCGCACCTGACGAGGGGCGGTATTTCTGGTCGTATACGATCGAGATCGTCAATGAAGGTAGCGAGGCGATGCAGCTGCGCTCGCGCTACTGGCGGATTACCGACGCCAATGGCCGGGTCGAGGAGGTGCGCGGTCCCGGCGTCGTAGGGCAGACACCCATCATCGGCCCTGGACAGTCGTTCGAGTACACCTCAGGCTGTCCTCTCACGACGACGTCGGGGATCATGGCAGGCTCCTATCAGATGGAGCAGGCGGACGGTACGCTGGTGGACATCGCCATTCCGCCGTTCTCCCTCGACAGCCCGTTCACGCGGCGAAGCCTCAACTGAGGCGTGCCATTTGCGCCAAAGCCAGGAGTTTGAATGTCGACCCCGCTCTCCGATGCCAAATCGATCCTCGCGAAACTGGTGTCGTTCGATACGATCAGCGCCAACACCAACATCCCCTGCGCCGAGTTCGTCCGCGATTATCTCGCCGAGCATGGCGTCGAGGCGAAGCTGCTGCCCTCGGATGACGGCATCCATGCCAACCTGTTCGCGACTATCGGCCCGATGGGCAACGGCGGCATCGCATTCTCGGGACACATGGATGTGGTGCCCGTTGCCGGTCAGCCGTGGGACACCGATCCGTTCGCACTGACCGAGCGTGACGGCAAGCTGTATGGTCGCGGTACCTGCGACATGAAGGGGTATCTCGCGTGTGTGCTCGCGCTGGTGCCGGAAATGAAGCGCCGCAACCTGTCGCTGCCGCTCCATATCGTGTTCTCGTATGACGAGGAGGTCGGCTGCACCGGCGTCAAGCCGATGATTGCGGAGTTCGGCAAGACGCTTCCCATCCCCGCCATCGTGCTGGTCGGAGAGCCGACGCTGATGACGGTCGTCGACGCGCACAAGGGCGGCTATCGCTATCGCACCGAGATCACGGGGCAGGCCGCGCATTCCTCCAAGCCGCAGCTCGGCGCCTCGGCGATCTTTGCCGCAGCCGATCTCGCGATGGAGTTGCGCCGCATCGAGGAGCGCTTCAAGACGCGCACGTTCAATCCGCGCTTCGATCCGCCCTATTCTTCGATTTCGATCGGCTCGATCAAGGGCGGTGTCGCGCACAACATCATCCCGCCGTTCTGTGAGATGAACTTCGGCATTCGCGCGCTGCCGGGGCTCGACATTCCGGCGCTGATCAAAGAGTACGATGACTACGCGCAGAACGTCGTGTTGCCGCCGATGCGCGAGATCAGCGCCGACTGCGCGATCGTGACGACGCAGATGGGCCTTCTGCCGGCGTTTTCCTCAGGCGAGAATTCACCCGCGACGTCGCTCGCGATGCGATTTGCCGGGCAGAACGAGACGTTCGCCGTCGCCTACGGCACCGAGGCCAGCCACTTCCAGGCGGCGGGGTGCTCATCGGTCGTATGTGGTCCGGGCAGCATCGATCAGGCGCATCAGGCGAACGAGTTCGTCGATATCGCCGAACTCGACCGCTGCCTCGGATATCTGACGCGCGTGATCGATAGCGTGAGTGCTTAGATTCCCCTCTCCCCGCAAGCGGGAACTATTGCACAATTCGTCGGATTGAGCCTGACGGATGCGGTGCCGGACCACACGACGCTGTGCCGGTTCCGGCAACG
>CAZKZT010000462.1:0-2722 GCA_964557265.1 uncultured Hyphomicrobium sp. | reverse complement strand
AGGCCGCGTTTGAGAATAGGTTTGGGTCCATCTCCCTCGCCCCGTGAAGCGGGGAGAGCGGACAGTCGCGTCACCCGTCCCCGCTCGTTTCAGCCATGATCCAGTCTAGGAACGGCTGAGACCCGCCGGTGGTGTCGAGCACCACGACGGCTGGGTTCTCGTAAGGATGAAGGCTGCGGATCGTGCGGATGATCGGTGCCGCAAGTGATGCCCGCGACTTGATGATCATCGCGCACTCGCTGTCGCGCTGGCGTTGCCCCTGCCACACGTAGATCGACACCATGCCCGGCAGGATGTTCACGCACGCGGCAAGTCCGTCATCGACCAGCCGGCCACCGATCCGTTCGGCTTCCTCCGGTGAGGGGAAGGTCGCGTAAACCAGGATTGGCTTGTCATTTTCCATCGCTTGCCTCTGACCTGCGGTGGCCTCTAGAGTGCGCCGGCGCCACGCCGCCGGCTGCCATGATCGCAGCGGCATCATGGATCGTCGCGCGCCCGGATGGAAACCCGATGGCCGACCGCGCCGGAAAATTTGAGCGAATTGCCTTCGTTGCGAGCGATGTTCCGGAAGCGACATCCGCCCGGGACCGTCTCGTCGCGCGCTATGGCAATGTCGACCCCAAGGATGCTGACGCGATCGTCGCGCTCGGCGGCGACGGGTTGATGCTGCAGACGCTGCACCGCTTCATGTCCGATCGCATTCCGATCTATGGGATGAACCGCGGCTCGGTCGGCTTTCTGATGAACGAGTTCGCTGAGAACGACCTGATCGGCCGTCTCCAGCGCGCCGTCGTGACCCAGATCCACCCGCTGTCGATGAAGGCGACGGACGAGGCCGGCGTCTGTCACAAGGGGCTCGCGATCAATGAAGTCGCGCTGTTCCGCCAGACCTATCAGGCGGCCAAGCTCTCGCTCTCGATCAACGGTCAGGTGCGCCTCGATGAGTTGATCTGTGATGGTGTGCTGGTGTCGACGCCCGCGGGATCGACGGCCTACAACCTTTCGGCCAATGGTCCGATCGTGCCGATCAACGCCCAGCTTCTCGCGGTGACGCCCATCAGCGCGTTCCGGCCGCGACGCTGGCGCGGGGCCCTGCTTGCCAACACGGCCCGGATCGGGATTTCAGTGCGCGAGCCGGGAAAGCGGCCGGTCAGCGCTGTGGCCGACAATGTCGAGTTCCGCTCGGTCGTTCAGGTCGAGATCTCGCAGGCGTCGGATATCGATCTGTTCATGATGTTCGATCCCGACCACGACCTCGACGAGCGCATTCTGTCAGAACAGTTTCGCTATTGAGCTACTGCCAGCGCTCGCCGGAATCTGCTTAACGCGGCGGAGACGATGCTCGGATTTGAGTTAATCCGGTAATCTAGAAACTAGGAAAATAATCCTGCGACTTGCGGTTTGCTTGCGTGCGCGCAATTCAATCGGGGCGAGCGACAGGACGAGAGATCTATAGGCGAGGACGGAGACGCGCATGGCTGGACTGTATTTCGAGGAGTTCAATGTCGGTCGCGTGTTCGAGCATCCCATCACGCGGACGGTCACCGAGATGGACAACATGATGTTCTCCTGTCTCACGCTGAACACGCAGCCGCTGCACATCGACCATCACTTCGCGGCCAAGACGGAGTGGGGCAAGCCGCTCGTCAACAGCCTGTTCACGCTCGGCCTGATGATCGGTATTTCGGTTCCCGATACGACGCTCGGTACGACCATCGGCAATCTCGGGATGACCGACGTGCGCTTCCCGCATCCGGTTTTTCACGGTGATACACTGCGCGTGACGACGGAGATCGCGTCACTGCGCGAGAGCGCCTCGCGGCCTGACGCCGGCATCGTCGAGTTCTTGCATCGTGCCTATAACCAGGATGGTGCGCTCGTTGCCGAATGCCGCCGCGCCGGCTTCATGCGCAAGCGTCCGGCCGCCGCGTAACCGCGCGTGGATCCCTTGCCGCGCCGCCGAATGCCGGTTGTGGCCGCGCGCGCGAGCGCGTAGACCGACGCTTGATGCAACAAGCGAGTAGGGAGGTTTCATGCGGTCGTTGCTTTTCGTTCCTGCCGACAGCGAGAGGAAACTCGCGAAGGGGGTGTCGAGCGGTGCCGATGCGCTGATCCTCGATCTTGAAGATTCCGTCGTGCCTGCGAACCGTCCTGCCGGACGCAAGCTCGCTGCGGCGTTCATCGCCGAGACGCGCAAGAGTGCGCGGCGTCCATTGCTTTACGTGCGCATCAACCCGCTCGACAGCGACGACTGGGGTGCCGACCTGGAGGCCGTCATGCCCGCGCGTCCCGATGGCATCGTGATGCCGAAGCCGAACTCCGGCGATGACGTGAGCCGATTGGCTATCGCGATCGATCATGGCGAGAACGGCGGTGCCGACGGCGAGGGCGGACCGACGCGCATCCTCCCGATCGTTACCGAGACGCCGCTGTCGGTGCTGCAGCTTCCGACCTACGTCGGTGCGAGTACGCGCATGATCGGCATGAGCTGGGGCGCGGAGGATCTGGGTGCGGTTGTCGGCTCACTCGCGAACCGCGATGAGCGCGGGCAGTTTACCTCGCCTTATCGTCTCGTGCGCGATCTCTGCCTGATGACGGCGGCTTCCGCGGGCGTCGAGGCGATCGATACGGTGTACGTGAATTTCCGCGATATTGCCGGCCTCGAAGCGGAGACGCGCGAGGCGCGCCGCGACGGCTTCACCGCCAAGATGGCGATCCATCC
>CAZKZT010000461.1:0-2723 GCA_964557265.1 uncultured Hyphomicrobium sp. | reverse complement strand
CCTTGATCTCGGGATAGAACTTGAGGCGGTTCTCGATGTATTTCGGCGCGAACAGTGTACCGTCGGTCAACCGGCCGACGTCCTTCGCGCGATCGATGATGCGCAGATGGCCGCGCTGATCGATGAAACCTGCGTCCCCCGTGTGCACCCAGCCGTCGGCGGTCTTGGTCTCGGCGGTCGCCTCGTCGTTCTTGTAGTATTTGAGGAAGACGCCGGGGCTCTTGAACAGCACCTCGCCATTCTCGGCGATCTTGATCTCGACATCGGGACCGGGCCGGCCGACGGTCTCGGGGTAGACTTCGCCGTTCGGCTGCAGCGTGATGAAGACGCTCGCTTCGGTCTGCCCGTAGAGCTGTTTGAGGTTGATGCCGAGCGAGCGGAAGAAGCTGAACAGCTCAGGACCAATCGCCTCGCCCGCGGTGTAGGCGACGCGGAGGTTGGAGAAGCCCATCCGGTTGCGCAGTGGCGCGTAAACCAGCAGATCGCCAAGCTTGTAGAGCATCCGCTCGCCGAACGCGACCGGCCGGCCGTCAAGAACCGCTTCACCGCTGCGGCGCGCCACCTTGAGAAAGTAGTTGAACATCCCCTTCTTGAGACGGCCAGCGTCCTCCATGCGCACCGTGATCTGGGTCAGCATGTTCTCGAACACGCGCGGCGGCGCAAAGAAGTACGACGGTCCGATCTCGCGGCGATCCTCGGTGACCGTGTCGGGACTTTCGGGACAGGCGACGCACAACGCACCGGCAAATGCCTGACCGTAGGAGAAGATGTGATCGCCGACCCACGCCATCGGCAGATAGGCAATCATCGTGTCGTCAGGCGTGAAATGGTCGAACTTGTTGGCATTGGCGCCGGACTGGACGACGTTCCCCTGCGTCAGCATCACGCCCTTGGGACGTCCGGTGGTGCCCGAGGTGTAGAGCATGACGCTGACGTCGCTGCCCTTGCCCGCCGCGACTTCGGCAAGCCACGCGCGCTCGGCGTCCGCATCGGTCTTTACCGCCTTGCGGCCCGCTTCCTGGACGCTTGCGATCGAGACAAGATCGGTGGGATCGTACTTATCGAGGCCGCGCGGATCGTTGTAGAGGATCTTGCGGATCGACCCGACTTCAGGGGCGATCGAAATCACCTTGTCGGCCTGCTCCTGGTCCTCGACGATCGCGTACTTCACTTCCGCGTGCGAGAGAACGTAGGCCATCTCCTCCGCAACCGAGTCCTGATAGACCGGCACCGGGATCGCGCCGATGCTTTGCGCCGCGCAGAAGGCCCAATAGAGATGAGGACGATTGTCGCCGATGACCGCGATCGTATCGCCGCGCGCGACGCCGAGCTGCTTGAGGCCGATCGCGAAGGCCTGGATTTCCTCCCTGGTCTCCGCCCACGTCCACGTCTGCCAGATCCCGTACGCCTTCTCTCGAAAGGCCGGACGAGAACTATACTGCCTCGCGTTGTGCAGAAGCAGTTTCGGAATGGTGTCGGCAATAGACGACGCAGACACGTCAGCAGGCGCAGATGCGGCTGTCACGCAGTCAATTCCTCCCTCCACACGGCGGCCGCTTTATGCGGTCTCTTGCCTTTTGGAACTGCTTCCTTAGTTCAAGCCAGCATACTGTGCAAGTGAGTGCACTGCTTGAGAATATTAAGTCGCAGCACGATCGTTCCGGAGTGTGATGCCTCACCCGAAAACCGGCAAATGAAAAAACGCGCTGGTCTTCCCATCAGAGACGCAATGGCGCGTGCATGTCTGCGCCACTAATCCGTGACGGTAACCACGACCACGGTCGTATTGTCCTGGTGAGGGTGGCCGGCATCGGCGACCGCCTTGATCAGCTCATCGGCCGTGGCGTCCGGCCCCTCCTTGCGGTGCATGGCGATGATCCGGGCGATCACGATGTCGGCGATCGAATGGATGCCGTCGCTCGCCAGCAGCACCACATCGCCGGGCTGCAGCGGCCACGGCTGTTGCGCCAGATCGACGAGATCGAGCTCTTCACCGACGACCGCCGAGCGCAACATATGGCGCCGCGGATCGTGCTCGGCCTCCTCGGGAGAAAGCCGTCCGCTCTCCACGAGTTTGTCGATGACCGGCGCCATCGAATGGTCCTCGTTGAGCCGCGCCATCTCACCGCGACGATACAGATAGAGCGGACTGTCGCCGACGCTGACCCAGATCGCGTGCCCAGCGCTGAAGGCGACACCGATCAGCGTCGAGCCCATGCCGCGCAGGTGCGGCTGGCTCGTGACAATGTCTCCGATGGCGCCGTTGGCAGCATTCAAACCAGCGCGCAGCCGGCTGCGTTGACTGCCGCCCTGCCTGACGAACTGCGCCTCGAAATTCTCACACACGGCGGCGCTGGCGAGCGCACCGCCCTTATGACCGCCCATGCCGTCCGCAAGGGTCGCCAGCAGTGTCGTCGCAGCAGGATCGGCATCGCTTCCATCCGGAGCCTGCCAGACGGTCGCTGCATCCTCCTGATATTTGCGGCCACCTTGGCTGGCCCTGACGGCATAGTGCAACTTCACGCGCAAAGCCTCTCATCCCCGGCCACCTTGACCAGGGTAGACACTTTCATGAGAGTTGGGCGGGGCAGCGTCAAGGTACGCCGGCCTCGCGGCCAAAGGTAGCTGGTTCCGCGGGCGCGCAGGTGCGGCGCGCCAATCCGCTTAACCCTTGAGATCGTTGAGTTCCGACCAGTCGAACTCCATCCCGCAGAAAGCCACGA
>CAZKZT010000460.1:0-2724 GCA_964557265.1 uncultured Hyphomicrobium sp. | reverse complement strand
TCCCCGCTTCACGGGGCGAGGGAGATGGACCCAAACCTATTCTCAAACGCGGCCTGCAACGCCGCATCGACATCGTCCATCGTCGCCGGAATGCCGAGGTCGGCGAGTGACGTGACACCGTGCATCTGAACACCGCACGGCACGATGCCGGAGAAGTGTTCGAGATCCGGCGCGACGTTCAGACTGATGCCGTGGAAGCTGACCCAGCGCCGCAAGCGTATGCCGATGGCAGCGATCTTGTCCTCGACGCCCGCGCCCTTCTCGGGCCGCCGCACCCACACACCGATGCGGTCCGCACGACGCTCGCCCGTCACCCCGAAGGCCGCCAGCGTATCGATCAGCCAGCCTTCCAGCTCCTGCACAAACGCGCGCACATCGCGGCCACGCGGGTTGAGGTCGAGCATCACGTAGGCCACCCGCTGGCCGGGCCCGTGATAGGTGTATTGACCACCACGACCCGCCTCATAGACTGGAAAGCGGTCAGGCATGACGAGATCGGCCGGCTTGGCGCTGGTCCCCGCCGTATAGAGCGGCGGATGCTCGACCAGCCAGACCAGCTCTCCTGCCGTGCCATCCGCGATGGCCTTGGCGCGCGCCTCCATGAACGCGAGCGCGTCCGGATAGGGCACAAGGCTGGGCGCCGCCAGCCATTCGACCGGGCCCTGCAGCGCCGTCAGATTGCGCGGATGCGTTGTCATAGCTCCCGGCTACACCCGCCAAGGGAGCGGCGCAAGACACGCGGCGGTGAAGCCATTCTTGGCAAGGCCGGGCGCACCGCGCCGGCGATGCCGCTCTGGACCTCCGGCCCCCGGTATGCCATTGCGCAGTGCAGCAACCTTTTTCCGCGAAACGCAGGCTTGATCCATGTCCGAGACCGCCACCGAAACGCTGATCCGCAGCTACTACGACGCCTTCAACAAGGGCGACACCGCCGCGATGCTCGCCTTCCTCGCCGATGATGTCGTCCACGATGTCAACCAGGGCGCGCGGCGCGTCGGCAAGGCGGCATTCGCCGATTTCAGCCGCCACATGACCGAAACCTACGAGGAGCGGCTCACCGACATCGCCGTCATGGTCAGCGCCGACGGCACCCGCGCGGCGGCCGAGTTCAACGTCCACGGCACCTACCTCAAGACCGACGAGGGCCTGCCGCCCGCCACGGGTCAGAAGTACCAGCTGCCCGCGGGCGCCTTCTTCGTGATCAAAGATGGCAAGATCACGCGCGTCACCACCTACTACAATCTCACCGACTGGCTGCTCCAGGTCGCGGGCGAGGCGCTCGCCAGGGAACTCGCGGGCAAAGGCTGAGACAACGCGATGGCGCTGCGCGTCGAGAACCTGACCGGCGAGGCCATGCGCGCGGCGATCCCCGAACTCGCGCGCTTGCGCGTCGCCGTGTTCCGCGACTGGCCGTATCTGTACGACGGCACGGTCAACTACGAGACGGCCTATCTGCGCCGCTTCGCCGCTTCCGCCGACGCCGTCGTCGTCGCGGCCTATGACGGCGACGATGTGGTCGGCGTCGCCACGGGCGCGCCGCTCCGCGATCACGCCGAAGCCTTCGGCAAGGCCTTCACGGATCGCGGGCTCGACATCGATCGCATCTTCTATTGCGGCGAGTCCGTACTGCTGACGAGCCATCGCGGGCGCGGCCTCGGCCATGCCTTCTTCGACGGACGCGAGGCGCACGCCCGCGCGCTCGGGCGCTTCACGCACATCACCTTCTGCGGCGTCGTGCGCCCCGACGATCATCCGCTGAAACCCGCAAATTATCGCCCGCTCGATGCGTTTTGGACGAAGCGCGGCTACGCGAAAGCCGATGGTCTCACGACATCGTTCGCCTGGAAGGACGTCGATCAGGCAGACGAAACGTCGAAGCCGATGCAGTTCTGGCTGAAGGCGCTGTGAGATGAGCGCATCCACGCGCACGATCCGGATCGCGACCGCCGCCTATCCGCTCGACGCGATGCCGACGCTCGACGCCGTCGAGGACAAGATCGCGCGTTGGGTCGCTGAAGCGGCCGCTCGCGGTGCGCAGCTTCTCGTCTTCCCGGAGTACGGCGCGATGGAACTCGCCGCCCCCGCAGGCGAAGCCGTGTGCGCCGATCTGCAGGCCTCGCTCGCCGCCGTCTCCGATGCCATGCCGCGCATCGACGCCGCACACGCCGACCTCGCGCGGCGCCACGGCGTTCACATCCTCGCCGGCAGCGGCCCGCGGCGCGGTGCCGACGGCCTCTATCGCAACACGGCGCGGCTGTTCGCGCCATCGGGCAACATGGGCGCGCAGGACAAGCTGATCCGCACACCTTTCGAGCACGATTGGGGCCTCGTCGCGGGCGACAGAGCGCAGGTCTTCGAAACCGAGTTTGGCCGCATCGGCGTCGCGATCTGCTACGACAGCGAATTCCCGCTGCTGGTGCGTTCGATGGTCGAGGCGGGCGCCGGGATCATCCTCATTCCCGCGTGCACGGAACTGGTCTCGGGCTTCCACCGCGTGCGCACCGCCGCGCTCGCCCGCGCGCTTGAAAGCACCTGCGTCACCGTCCTCTCGCCGACCGTCGGCACGTCCACCTGGTCCCCCGCGATCGACTACAACAGCGGCGCGGCGGGCATCTATGTGCCATCCGAGGCCGGCGTCTCGGATACCGGCGTCATTGCCGAGGGAACGCTCGACGCGCCAGGTTGGGTGTACGGCACCGTCGACCTTGCGGCGCTCGCCCGCCT
>CAZKZT010000459.1:0-2737 GCA_964557265.1 uncultured Hyphomicrobium sp. | reverse complement strand
GGCGCTGTTCCAATCGCACCTCGACGGCTCGCGCCATGTGCTGAGCCCCGAGCGGTCGATCGAGATCCAGTGCCTGCTCGGCTCGGATATCCAGATGCAACTCGACGAATGCATCGAGCTGCCCGCGACGCACGCCGAGACGCAGCGCGCGATGGAGCTGTCGTTGCGCTGGGCCGAGCGATGCAAGATCGCGTTCGAGAAGAACCTTGCGTGCGGCCTCGCGAAACCGGGGCAGGCGCTGTTCGGCATCGTCCAGGGTGGCATCGAGCCGGATTTGAGGCGCCGATCAGCGGAGGCCCTGGTCGGCCTGGATTTGCCGGGCTACGCGGTCGGCGGTCTCGCTGTCGGCGAGGGGCAGGAGTTGATGCTGCGCACGCTCGAGGCAACCGTGCCGTTCCTTCCCAAGACAAAGCCGCGCTATCTGATGGGGGTCGGCACGCCGGATGACCTGATCGGTGCCGTCGAGCGCGGTATCGATATGTTCGACTGCGTGCTGCCGACGCGGAACGGCCGGCACGGTCTCGCCTATACGTGGGATGGCCGCATCAATCTGCGCAACGCCAAGCACGCCGATGACCCGGCGCCGCTCGATCCCAACAGCACATGTCCGGCGGCGCGGGACTATTCGCGCGCGTACCTCCACCATCTCATCCGGTCAGGTGAACTGCTCGGCGGGATGCTGCTGTCGTGGATCAACACGGCATTCTTTCAAGAGCTGATGGCGGCCATGCGCGAGGCGATCCGCGAGGGCCGGTTTGCTGGCTGGGCCGAGGAAACGCGCGCGCGGATGTCTGCTAAGACTTAGGGGCGGTTTCTTCCGCCCGCCGCTTCTCCATTGCCGTCACGCGCTCGCGATGCAGCAGATAGAGGCCCGATGCGACGACGATCATGGCTCCCGTGATCGTCCAGGTATCCGGAAGCTGATCGAACACGGCGTAACCCAGGATCGTGTGCGTGATCAGCCCGAAGTAGATGAATGGCGCCAGTGTCGAGGCTGGTGCGTGGCGGTAGGCGAGGATGAAGATGTAGTGTCCCGCGCCGCCCCAGAAGCCGGTCGAAAGCAGCAGTAGCCAGGTGAGGGCATCGGCGGGCGGAACCCACTCCCTGAGCGCGAACGGCGCCATCACCAGCACGCCCGCCAGCATCGAATAAAAGATCGTGACATCGGGCGGATCGAAGCGTGACAGATAACGTGTCAGCAACATGAAGACCGCGTAGCAGAGCGTGCCGAGCGCGGCGAACACCATGCCGAACTCGAACGGCGTGTAGCCCGGACGCACGACAACGAGGATGCCGCAGAACCCGACGACGATCGCAAGGAGACGCCGCCAGCGGATCCATTCGCCGAGAAAGGGGCCGGCGAGCAGCGCGACGATGAAGGGCGCGAGGAAGCCGATCGTGAGCGTCTGGTCCAGGCGCAAGGTCTTGAGCGCGAGGAAGTTGAACGCGGTCGATCCCAGCATCATGAAAGACCTGAGCATCTGGTGCCCAAGCTTGCGCGTGGAAAGCATGCGCGGAACGGCGAGGACGCCGAACACCAGCACGGTCAGCGCGACCTGACTCGTGAAGCGCAGCCACGTCACCTGCGAAACGGGCAGGCCCGTTTGCGTGGCAACGTACTTCGCTGTCGTGTCGAGGGCCGAGAACAGCACGAGCGCGATGCACATGAGGCCGATGCCTCGCAGCACGTTGCCTCCTGTGTCTGCTGGCTGGCTTGCTGCGTTGCGCTGCATCGCGCGTGGATCGCTTCTGTCGTTCCGGTTCCGGCGGCTTATACCCGTTTCGGATGGCGCCGGTTAGCAAATGACGCAAGAATGCACATGCGGGCCTGGTATGGCGGCCCGCGAAATTTCGGGTGTGTCATGAAACCGCTGTTCCCGGTCACCGAGCATTACGTCGTGACGCCACGCCACAAGACGTTTTACCTCGCCTGCGGCGCGACTGATGCGCCGGCCATCATTTTCCTCCACGGCTGGCCGGAATTGTCGCTCAGCTGGCGTCACCAACTCCCTGTTTTCGCGGGGTTGGGCTTTCGCGTGATCGCTCCGGACATGCGCGGCTACGGCCGATCCACCGTCTACGACCGGCACGAAGACTACGCGCTGGAGGTCGTCGTCGAGGACATGCTGGAATTGCTGTCGTCGCTCGGCCGCGACGTAGCGGTTTGGGTTGGTCACGACTGGGGCAGCCCGGTCGTGTGGAGCCTCGCGAGCCACCATCCGGAGCGTTGCGTCGCCGTCGCCAACCTGTGCGTGCCGTACCTGCCGGGAGGCTTCCGGCCGGACGTCACGGTCCCGCTGGTCGATCGCACGATCTATCCGGAAGCGCAGTATCCGGCCGGACAATGGGACTATCAGCTCTTCTACGAGGAGAGCTTCGACACCGCGCGCCGCCATTTCGAGGCGGATGTCGCGAGCACGATCAAGGCCTTGTTCCGCAAAGGCAGCGAGAAGACGAAGGGCAAGCCGGCGCGCACCGCCGACGTGCGCCGTCGTGGCGGCTGGTTCGCCCCGCTTGAACGCGCGCCGCCGTTGCCACTCGATACGCGCGTGCTCAGTGAGGAGGAACTGGCGCTCTATGTCGAGGCGCTGGAGCGGAACGGATTCTTCGGGCCGGACAGCTGGTACATGAACCACCGCGCCAACGCGGAATATGCGACGCAGGCGCGCAATGGCGGCAAGCTCGATATGCCGGTGCTGTTCCTGCACGGCGCCTACGATGGCGTTTGCGAGACGAT
>CAZKZT010000458.1:0-2744 GCA_964557265.1 uncultured Hyphomicrobium sp. | reverse complement strand
GGCAAGGACGTCCACCTCTCCGGCGGCGTCGGCATCGGCGGCGTGCTCGAACCCCTGCAGGCGAACCCGGTCATCATCGAGGACAACTGCTTCATCGGCGCCCGCTCGGAAGTCGTCGAGGGCGTCATCGTCGGCGAGGGTTCGGTGCTTTCGATGGGCGTCTTCATTTCGGCGACGACCAAGATCGTCGACCGCAGCACCGGCCAGATCCACATCGGCAAGGTGCCGCCCTATTCAGTCGTCGTGCCCGGCTCTCTGCCCGGCCTGCCGCTGCCCAACGGCATGACGGGCCCCGGCCTCTACTGTGCCGTCATCGTCAAGACGGTCGACGCACAGACCCGCTCCAAGACCAGCATCAACGACCTGCTGCGGGATTGATCGAGGCTTATCAGGCGGCGCGCCCACATCGGGCCCCGCCTGATCCTATCGGATTGATCCGCGCCGTCCCTACTTCTTCGGCGCTGCCTTCGCCGGGACCGCGGCCCCCTTATCGGCCGGCGCGTCGAGATTGACGTAGGCGAGGATCGTCTCGCGGATCTTGCCCTTCTGCTCGTCGGTGCACTTGGCCTCGCCGGGCGGAATGGGCTCCAGGAACACTTTGAGCTCGCCGCCCTTCTCCTCGACCCGCAGCTTGCCCGCGACGGCATGGATCGTCATGCGGTGGAGCGTCGTGATGTAGAGCAGCTGCTGCTCCGTCCACTTTTTGCGGGCCTGCTCGCGGCGCATCAGCGTGTCGAAGTTCGCCTGCTGCTCCTCCCACAGCTCGCACACCTGCGCCTGCGCCGAGCTATAGGCGACCTGGATCACGTCGCGTCCGCTATCGAGCGGGATGCTGTTCTCAGTCCGCTTCGTCTTGTCGACTTCGATCACCTTCCCAGCCGGCGTCGTGAACTTGGCCGGCAGGATCTGCCACGCGTAGTCCATCAGCGTCGTAACCGATTTGTCGCTGAGCTTACCTTGGGACTGCGCGGACGCGCCCGCCGCAAGCCCTGTCAGCGCGACGGCGCCAATGAGCGCCGCCCGGATTGAAGTCACAGCCATTCTCATACCCTCAGCCCCTCGATTTCGATGGCCCGACGGCCGCAGTCAAACCCCCGCGTCTGCGGCGTAGCCAATGGCCCCGGCGGCAGCGCGCCCAGGCCGGATCCCCCCGTGTCGAAGCGCATCGCTCGGCCCCAAAATGGGCGAACTTATGGCGACTTTCGACCTATGCCTTTTCCCTGTGCCAAAGTAGCTACAATACCTCTGAGTGTACGCACTTCTTGCTCTGTCGCTTCCATGCGGGCAAGCATCGATCTGATGTTACGCACCATTGTCTGCCGCTTCTGCAGCGGGTTGAAATATCCAAGCCTTTCAAGCTCCCGCTCGAGGTGCTCATAGAGCCCGAGCATCTCCTCCTTGGTCGCAGGCCGGCTGCCGCCGACGTTGAGGCCTGTGGCGATCGGCGCCTCATACGTCGTGACCCGGCCGAGGCTCGCACCCTCGTGCTGACGCATCCACTCGTAGCCGATGAGCAACACCGCCTGCGCCAGGTTGAGCGAGGCAAAGCGCGGGTTCACCGGGATCATGACCACGGCATCGCACACCGCTACCTCGTCGGTCTCGAGCCCATTGCGTTCGCGCCCGAAAAGGATGCCGCAGCGCTGCCCCGCCGCGATCCTCTTGCGGATCTCCGCCACAAGCTGCTCCGGCGTCAGGACCGGCTTGCGCAGGTCACGCTGGCGCGCCGTCGTCGCCGCGATCCAGTTGAGATCACCGATCGCCTCGGCCAGCGCCCCATGGCTGCTGGCATCGTCAACCACATAGTTGGCCCCCGAAGCCGCGATCCGCGCCTTCTCGTTCGGCCAGCCGTCGCGCGGGGCGATCAACCGGAGATCGTCGAGGCCGGTATTCGCCATCGCGCGGGCGACCATCCCGATGTTATCGGCGAGTTGTGGCTCCATCAGCAGCACTGACGGCGTTTCGCCACCGCCAGCGAACGCCGTGCCCTTGATATGCGCCCGGCGGATACCGTGACGCAACTTGCGGATCACGCGCCGCGCCCAGAACCAATAACCCTCGCCCGCCCAGTCGCGCGCCAAGGCTTCGAGCGACGGCGCCGTCGCCTGCCCGTCGCCGGCCCCGCGCACCGTCACCGCCCCGTCCCCGATCACGATCTCGCGGTGGCGCATCACAAGCGCGTCGAGCGACGCAATACCGTCCACCTCGGTCCGCCGTTTGCAGCCGGGACAGGTCGCATTGTCGGCTTCACACTTGAGTTCGGCGCAATAGACAAGAATCGGCTCCAGGCTGTCGCGGTCGAGGCCATCGATCGCCAGATCGGCGAGACCCTGGTCGATCGAGCGCTCATGCACGGCCGCGACGACTTCCGCGACCACCCGCCCCGGGGACGTTGGCGCCTTCACGAAGGGCACGCGCCGCCCTTCCCTTTCCTCGATTGCGACTGCCAGCCCCAAGTGCCTCGTGCTCCCGTCAAAAGCTGCCGGCTGGAGGCCTGAGGCAGCAATGCGCGAGCTTATAGCGGGTTGTGGCGGCACCGTCCCGCTGCTGGACACGAAAACCCGCCGCGATCGAGCGACAATGGCCTTGATCGCCGGTTCACTGTCCCCTATAGGAGGGCCCTTGAGCGCTGCCCCGTTCGTCTAGCGGTTAGGACGTCAGCCTCTCACGTTGAAAACAGGGGTTCGATTCCCCTACGGGGCGCCACTACAATTCGTGTTTTTCTCCTTAATTTCAATAACTTA
>CAZKZT010000457.1:2470-2747 GCA_964557265.1 uncultured Hyphomicrobium sp. | reverse complement strand
CGCCGTTCAACTTCCCGGCGATGATCCCGATGTGGAAATTCGCGCCCGCGATCGCGTGCGGCAACGCGTTCGTGCTGAAGCCGTCGGAGCGTGATCCCAGCGTGCCGCTGATGCTCGCCGAGCTGATGATCGAGGCGGGGCTGCCGGCGGGCATCCTCAACGTCATCAATGGTGACAAGGAGGCAGTCGACGCGATCCTCGATCATCCGGTGATCGAGGGCGTGGGCTTCGTCGGTTCGACGCCGATTGCGGCGTACGTCTATGCGCGCGGCACCGC
>CAZKZT010000457.1:0-2460 GCA_964557265.1 uncultured Hyphomicrobium sp. | reverse complement strand
CCGCGTCCGGCAAGCGCGTGCAGTGCTTCGGCGGCGCCAAGAACCACATGCTGATCATGCCGGACGCCGATCTCGACCAGGCGGTCGATGCGCTGATCGGCGCGGGGTACGGCTCGGCGGGTGAGCGCTGCATGGCGGTGTCGGTGGCGGTGCCGGTCGGCCAGAAGACGGCGGACGCGCTGATGGACAAGCTGATCCCGCGTGTCGAAGGCCTCAAGATCGGCCCGTCGACCTCGATGGATGCGGACTTCGGGCCTGTCGTGACGGCGGCGCATCTGCAGAAGGTCAAGGACTACGTCGACATTGGTGTCAAGGAAGGCGCCAAGCTGCGCGTCGACGGCCGCAACTTCAAGCTCCAGGGCTACGAGGGCGGCTTCTACATGGGCGGCTGCCTGTTCGACGACGTGACGCGCGACATGCGCATCTACAAGGAAGAGATCTTCGGCCCGGTCCTGTCGGTGGTGCGCGCCAAGGACTACGGCGAAGCGCTCTCGCTCGCGATGGATCACGAGATGGGCAACGCCGTCGCGGGTGAAGATCGCGACGGCGACGCGGCCCGCGATTTCGCTGCCAAGGTCAACGTCGGCATGGTCGGCATCAACGTGCCGATCCCGGTGCCGCTCGCCTACTACACCTTCGGCGGCTGGAAGAAGAGCGCGTTCGGTGATCTCAATCAGCACGGGCCGGACTCGATCCGTTTCTACACGCGGACCAAGACGGTGACGCAGCGCTGGCCGTCCGGCGTCAAGGAAGGCGCCGAGTTCACGATCCCCGTGATGCGGTAGTTCGCCGAAAAAACAGGGCAACGCCTCGGCAACAGAGGCGGGCCCGAAAGGAAACGCCCGATGATTTCCCGCCTCACGCTCTACGGCAGCTTCACGTCGAGCTCGAGCTACAAGCCGATGCTGTTCCTATCGATGGCGCAGCTCCCGTTCTCGTTCCGCACGGTCAATCTCAAGAAGGGTGTGCAGAACGAGCCGGCGCACCTTGCCCGTAACCGCTACGGCAAGGTGCCGGTGCTCGAGCACGCCGGACTCACCATCGTCAATTCGAACATCATCCTCGATTACCTCGCGCGCACGACGGGGCACTTCGAGGGCAGGACCGAGCAGGATCGCTGGACCGCGCGGGAGTGGTGCGCGTGGGAAGCGGACGCGATCAGCAACGTCGCCAAAGTGCGCCATTACAGCCGCTTCCGCGAGGTTCATCCGGAAGTGATGGCGTATTTCCGGCCCGAGGCCGAGGCGGCGCTGACGTTCATCGACAAGTCGCTCAAGGGCCGCCAATGGCTGGTCGGCGAGACGTGCACGATCGGCGATATCGCGTGCTGGGGCCGCATGGTGTTCATGGCCGAGGGCGGCCTCGACATCAACCGCTGGCCGAACCTGCTCGCGTGGTCCGAGCGGCTGAAAGCGATGCCGGGCTTCGCGCTCCCCTACGATCTCATCCCGAAGAAAGATCAAGAGTTCGATCCGGTGTGATCGCGTGCCAATGAACGCCAAGGACATTCAATGACTCGCATTCCGTTTCCTGATCTCGACAAATCCCCGCTCGAGGTGCGCGAGATGCTGTCGCGCCTGCCGGGACGTGTCAGCATCTTCGAGATGATGGCGCACGCCGAGACCGTGTTGAAGCCGCTGATGAAGCTCGGCGGTACATTCCTCGGCAAGCTCGAACTCGACCCGCTGCTGCGGGAACTGGTGATCTGCCACGCGGTCAACATCGAGGGCGGTGAGTACGAATGGGTGCAGCACGTGCCGGTGGTGCTCGCGCTCGGGGGGACGCAAGCGCAGATCGATGCAATGCGTGCGGGTGACGATCAGGCGTCATGTTTCAGTGCCAAAGAAAAGGCGGTCCTCCGTTTTACGCGCGAGGTCGTCGCCGATGTGCGCGCATCCGAGGATTCGCTGGCCGAAGCCAAGAAGCATCTCAATGAGCGCGAGATCGTCGAAGTCATCCTGGTCGCGGGCTTCTACATCATGCTCGCGCGGTTGACCGAGACGCTCGACATTCCCAACGATCCGCCGGTTGGCGACAAGCTCGTCAGCCAGATCGAAGCGCGTGTTACGGCCAAGAAGAAGTAGGAACGGATGAGATGAAACGCGCGATCTACATCAACTGCGACGGCCTCTGCACCGACTGGATCAACCCGGAGAACACGCCGACGCTGGCGCGGCTTTCGGATCAGGGCGTGCGCTGTGCCCAGCATCGCGCTGTGTTCCCGTCGGTGACGCGCGCGTCCGCCGCGAGCATCGCGACGGGATGCCGGCCGATCCGCCATGGGCTGCATGGCAACCGGGTGGCGCTGAACGAGGATGGCCGGCTCGTAGTGCGCGACGTCGGTCCGCCGGATTTCCGCGGCCACATGCGCAAGGCGCTCGGCCGCACGCTGCGTGTGCCGACGATGGCCGAGCGTGTCGCGAAGCATGGCGGCTTCGTCGCCTATTCCAATGTGTCGCC
>CAZKZT010000456.1:0-2748 GCA_964557265.1 uncultured Hyphomicrobium sp. | reverse complement strand
CGTTCCTCGCCAGCGACGCAGCCGCGTCGATCACCGGCTCGAATTACTCGATCGATGGTGGCTGGACGGCACGCTAATCGAGAGCCGCGGGCTGCTGGGAAGAGGTGCTGCCGCACTCCTCCGAAGCGGTAAGCCCGCGGCGATCCCATTGTGGCGCTCTCAACTCCGATAATCCGCATTGACCGAGATGTAGCCGTGCGTGAGATCGCAGGTCCAGATCGTGGACTTGCCCGCGCCGAGGCCAAGGTCGACCTTGATCAGCAGCTCGCCGTTCTTCATGTAGGCGGCGACGGTTTCCTCGACATAGCTTGCCGCGCGCTCGCCGTCCTTGGCGACGAGATGCGGGCCGAACCAGATCGCGAGCTTGTCACGATCGGCGGCTTCGCCCGCCTTGCCGATCGCCATGACGACGCGTCCCCAGTTCGGATCCTCGCCCGCGATCGCGGTCTTCACGAGCGGCGAGTTGGCGATTGAGAGGCCGATGATGCGTGCGGCTTTGTCGCTCTCCGCGCCCGTGATCTCGATCGTCACGAATTTCGACAACCCTTCGCCGTCCTTGGCGACCATGATCGCGAGCTCGCGCATCAGGTCGTGTGACTTGGCGACGAAGTCGGCGAGGGCGGGATCGTTCGCGTCGGCGACGGGTTTCTGTCCGCGTCCGGCCGCTTTGCCCGTCGCAAAGAACAGCATCGTGTCGCTGGTCGAGGTGTCACCATCGACGGTCATGCAGTTGAAGGTTTTCTGCGCGCCCGCTGCGAGCAGCGATTGGAGCGCGGGCGCCGAGATCGCGGCATCGGTGAAAATGAAGCACAGCATCGTCGCCATGTCGGGCGCGATCATGCCGGCGCCTTTGCAGAAGCCGTTGATCGTCACAGGCACGCCGCCGATGGTCGCGGTGCGCGTCACGAGCTTCGGAAACGTATCCGTGGTCATGATCGCGCGCGCGGTATCGGCCCAGGCGTCCGGCTTCGCGGATTTCGCGAGGTCATCGAGCAGATGCGCGAACTTGCTTGCGTCCAGCGGCTCGCCGATCACCCCGGTCGAGGCGAGATAGACGTCGCTCTTGGCACAACCGACCGCCTTCGTCGCGAATTCGGCCGTCAGCTCGACGGCTTCGCGGCCCTTCTTGCCGGTGAAGGCGTTCGAATTGCCGGAGTTGACGACCAGTGCGCGCGCCTTGCCGGATTTCAGGCTCTCGCGGCACCACAGCACCGGCGCCGAGCAGGTCTTCGACTGCGTCAGCACACCGGCCGCGACAGTGCCCTCGTCCATGACCGCGATCATCAGATCCTTGCGGTTCTTGTACTTGATACCAGCCTCGGCCGCTGCAAACCGGACGCCGTCGATGACGGGAACCTCGGGCAGCGCCTCGGGGGCAAACGGGGACACGGCGGCGTCGTGGGCCATGGGTGAGCTCCAGCGGCGAAAGAGGGACCAGGAGGCACACGCAATAGGGCCGCGGGGCTGCGACTGCAAGGCGTGCCTGCGCGTGTCCGACATGCAAGGCGAAGCTATATTGTTACATTGGTGCTTTACACCTCGGCCCCGGCCGATCAAGAGTCGCCGCCATGCTTGAACCCTTTCTGTTGCGTGCGCTTCTTGCTGGCCTCGGCATCGCCATCGTTGCCGCGCCGCTCGGCTGTCTCGTCGTATGGCGGCGCATGTCCTACTTCGGCTCGACCGTTGCCCATGCTGGCCTGCTCGGCGTGGCATTCGGCATCGCGTTCGACATCGACCTGACGCTCGGCGTGATCCTGGTCTCGCTAGTGGTTGGCGCCATGCTGGTGGTCCTGGAGCGCCAGCCGCTGCTGCCGGTGGACAGCCTGCTCGGCATTCTCTCGCACGCGGCGCTGGCGCTCGGCCTGATTGCGGCGGCGCGGCTTTCCGGCCAGCGCCTCGATCTGATGGGCTACCTGTTCGGCGATATCCTGGCCGTCACGCAGGGTGATCTCACCTGGGTGTACGCGGGTGGCGCGGTCGTTCTGGGCGTCATCGCACTCTATTGGCGGACGCTCGTCGCGATCGCCGTTCACAAGGAATTGGCGACCGCCGAGGGCCACGACACGGCTCGCGCCGAGGCCGCGCTGATCATGCTGCTGGCGTTCATCATTGCGGTTGCCATGAAGGTCGTCGGGGTTCTGCTGATCGTTGCCTTCCTGATCATGCCGGCGGCTGCCGCGCGGCCATTCTCGGCCACCCCCGAGACGATGGTCGTGCTGGCCGGCGGTATCGGGATCATCGGCACCATTGGCGGCCTCGCCCTGTCGATTGCGTGGGATGTGCCCGCCGGGCCGGGGATCGTGGTGGTTCTGTCGGTGTTCTGCCTGATGTCGCTGGCAGCAGCTTTTGCCATGGAGCGGCGCTGATGCCGGTCTGGTATAGTTGGATTTGACACGAAGGTGTGCCAATCAAGGGCCGTCTGAACCGGAAGCGAGCCCACTCATGCAATCTTCTGCTGCCACAGGACCCGCTGAGCGCCACGTCTCCCACGCCGTCAATGTCGCGGGCGTGATCGTCGGCGGTGGCGCACCGGTCGTCGTGCAGTCGATGACCAACACGGACACCGCTGACCCAGAAGGCACAGCGCGGCAGATTGCGGCGCTCGCACGGGCGGGCTCGGAAATCGTGCGCATCACTGTCGACCGCGACGAAGCCGCAAAGGCAGTCCCCGCGATCCGCGAACGCCTCGAGCGCTGGGGCGTGCGCGTGCCGATCGTCGGCGACTTCCACTACAACGGGCATACGCTG
>CAZKZT010000455.1:0-2764 GCA_964557265.1 uncultured Hyphomicrobium sp. | reverse complement strand
GGCGATGGCGCCGGCCTCGGTCGCCAGTGCCCGCGTGCCACCCGTGAGCGTCGCATCGAAGATCGCACGGCCAGTCGACGTCCCTGCGGTGCCCGTCAGGCAGTTGCGCCGTTGGTCGCGCAGCCGCTGGCTGTATTCCAGTGTGCGCAGTTCTTCGTTCGCCGCAATGCGGACGTTGCTGTCGGTGCCGACCGGGAAGTGTCCGCTTGCAGCCATGTAGGCGACGCCCGGAAAGATGCCGTCGCCGAGGTTCGATTCCGTGATCGGGCATAGGCCGACCGTCGCGCCGGATTGCGCCAGTCTCCGCACTTCATCCTCGGTCATGTGGGTGCAGTGGATCAGGCACCACCGCGCATCGACATCGGCATTGTCGAGCAGCCACTGAACGGGGCGTGCGCCCGACCATGCGAGACATTCCTGGACTTCGGCCGTCTGTTCGGCGGCGTGGATATGGATGGGGACGTCCGGGAAGGACTGAACCAAGGCGTGGAGTTCCGGCGCATCGGTGGCGCGCAGCGAGTGCGGCGAGATCCCGATGCTTTCGGCGCGGCCCTAGCGCCTGGCAGGTGATCTGCACGAAGCCAGCGGCAGCACCGATGGAGGCGCCGCGGATGTGGACGGCCATCTGCCGACGGCGCGCCAGCAGGAGTCGTGAATTGCTTTGCACGGATGCCGATATCGCGCGGAGCTGCCGATAAGGCGGGCAGCAGTGATGCGCCAATGAGCTGGATCATAACGACAATCTCTCCCATGATCGCCGGCAGAGCAGCGCCTTAGCCGCCACAACCACGGGATCATCATGAGAATAGCTTCGTTCCTTTTTCCGCAGAGCCAGGATCCCGCTGAAGACGGCCGGATCATCCAGGAAACCGTGCAAGAGGCGGTGTTTGCGGAGGAACTCGGCGTCGATGCCGTCTTCCTCGCCGAGCATCACTTCGACGGCAACTGCGCTTACGTCGATCCCCCGACCTTTGCCGGCGCGCTGTGCACGGCGACCAAACGCGTCCAGATCGGCTTTGCCGTTCTGCAATCGTCGCTTTACCACCCGCTGCGGCTGACCGAGCAGCTCTCGCTCCTCGATCACTTGAGCCAGGGCCGCCTGATCGTCGGGCTCGGCAAAGGCAGCATGGTCAACCTCTACGAGTACATCGCCTATCAGGTCGGTCCGGAAGAGGCGCAGGAGCGCTTCGAGGAGATCGAGAAAATCATGCTGGCGTGCTGGACGCAGGAGCGCGTCATCCACGAAGGCAAGTACTGGAAGTTCGATATTCCGCATCTGCGTCCGCGCACGTTCACGAAGCCGCATCCGCAGATCCTGCGCGCGGTGACATCCGAAGGCTCGATCAAGGCGCAGGGGCGGCGTGGCCGTCCGGTGATCCTGCCGCCGGGACCGAACGAAGCGACGGCGCGCCAGATCGCCTGGTTCCGTGAAGGGATGGCCGAGGGCGGCTTTGGCAAGGAGGCGATCGAGGACGCGCTCAGCCAATCCTGGGTGATGCGCCAGACCGTGATCGCCGACACGGACAAGATCGCGCTGGAGGAGGGGCTCGGCTACTACAAGTCGATGCAGGCGTATCGTTCCGCGCAGAGCCCCGGCTACCGCGATATGGTCATGGGCGATTCCGCGCGCGAGCTGCCGCGCGGCCTCGTCATCGGTTCGCCGGAAACGGTGAGAGAGCAGTTCGAGGACCTCGCGAAGCTTGGCATCGGCGGCGTGGCGCTGCGGCTGCGCGTCGGCCCGATGCCGACGGCATTCTCGCGCAACGCGCTGCGTCTGTTCATGAATGAGGTGGCTCCCGCTCTGGCAGCCTCCCGATAGGCTGCACCGGGATCGCAATCCGCGACGCGGGCGTCGACCGTCCGCGCCGCCCGGCGGGCCACGTGTTACAGTTTGGCTTGAATCGAAGCGCTGTAGGCCACGCCCGATTGGGTGAGGCAATGCATACAGGCGGAGGCGGGCTCGGTCCATCCGATGAGACTGGCTCCAGCTTCTCTCGCGCTCCTTGTTTCAGCCTATGTTGCCACCGTCCCGAACGCTGCATTCTGGGACAAGCTGATTGACGTCGCGCAGCCAGCGCGCGCGGCTCGGGCTGTTCGACATCGCTTCGGCGCTCTATGATCCCATGCCCGATGTCGTGAAGCGGTGCCGTGGGCGGTCAAAAGTCCAGCGAACATGCCGGGCCACCGGGAGTGAGGGATTATGGCCGCACCATATGCCGATCGAGGCGCGGCGCCGACGCCCCGTGATCCCGGCAGCCTGCGCCGGCGGTTCCTGATTCTTCACAACACACGCGCTGGCCGCAACCGGCTCGGCCTCGTCGATCAGGTGATCGCACATCTGGTGCGAGAGGGCGCGATCGTCGATCTGCTGCAGCGCACGGGCGACGGCGGCGATCTATCTCCCGCGCAGACTGCCGGCTACGATGCCATCGTCGCGTCGGGCGGTGACGGCACCATGCGCCATGTGCTGGCCGATCTCGGGAGCACCGACGTGCCGTTGGCGCTGATCCCGGCCGGGACCGCCAACGTGCTGGCGGCGGAGTTGGCGCTGCCCAGGCGTGCGGATGACATCGCGCGGATGCTGCTCGATGGCAAGGTCGCGCGGATTTCGACAGCCCACATCAACGGTGAGCCATTTGTCCTGATGTGCGGGATCGGCCTCGACGGTGAGATTGTTGCGGGAGCGCCGGAAGCGCTGAAGCGCAAGGTTGGCCGTCTGGCCTTCGTCTGGCCGACGGTGCGCGGGCTCGCGGCGAAACCACGG
>CAZKZT010000454.1:0-2765 GCA_964557265.1 uncultured Hyphomicrobium sp. | reverse complement strand
GGATCTCGTCGTCGCGGCCGATGACCGGATCGATCTTGCCCTCGGCGGCGGCGGCCGTCAGGTCGCGGGCGTAGCGCTTCAACGCATCGTAGCCTTCCTCGGCGGACGCGGTGTCGGCGGTTCGGCCCTTGCGGACGGTGTTGATCGCGCCATTGAGCGCCTGCGCGGTGACGCCGGCATCCTTCAGGATCTTGGCAGCCGGGCTCGAACCCTCGACGAGGATGGCGAGGAGCAGCCGCTCGGCGGTGACGTACTTGTCGCCCGCCTTTTCGGCGATCTTCTCGGCCTGGTCGAAAACGCGGGCGAGCTCAGGCTGGAGATAAAGCTGGCCGCTGCCGCCCGAGACTTTCGGGCGCTGCGCAAGGGCGCGCTCGGTCGCCTGGAGGGCGGCCTTGGGATCGCCGCCGGCCTGCTCGATCAGTCCGGACGCCAGGCCCTGCTCGTCGTCGAGCAGCACTTTGAGCAAGTGTTCGGCGCTGAATTGCTGGTGGTTCTCGCGCAGAGCAAGTGACTGTGCTGCTTGCACGAATCCCTTGGCGCGGTCGGTGTAGATATCGAAGTTCATTCGTCCTCCTCCTCGGCACGCTTCGGCCGCCCCCTTGAGGCCCGGACGCAAGCGCCGTCATCGAAAGAATAAGTCGTGTTGCACGCGGCCCTGGTGTGGCGCCGCCCCATTCATATGGGGTTCATCGGGCGGCGGAAAAGGGGCGTGCGGCGAAAGAGTTGCGGCTTGTTGAGCTGCCCCGTACGCTCCACTGAGACGCCGCCCCGCGGTTGGAAGTTTCGCGGCGGGAGTTACATACACTCACGGGCGCGGTGCCTGTTTGATGCGGAGCAAGCGATCCCTCGGCGGAGGGAAACAAGGGAGGAAGCAACGATGGCCGTGCGTATGCGTGATGAGCTGCGGGTGCTGGGCTACGACGAGCTCGAACTGGTGGTGAAGAGCCACATCCCGCTGGTCCTCGAACTCTCCGATCCCGAATTGGGCGACCTGATCAAGCGTGCGCGGGAGATGCGCAAGCGCGCCCGCGATATCGCCAATCGCCAACGCCGCGAGATGCGCAAGAAGGCGACGCCTTCGGGAACCCGCCCGGCGCGCGACAATATCGGCATGAAGCGCCGCGCCGAGGTGCTGGCCGGCACCATGAAACGGCTGAACAATGAGCGCCAGCGCCGGGCCGAGCAGGCGCATATGCCGGAGCAGGTGCGGCTTGCGAAGAAGGCGCTGCAACTCAAGCGCGCCAACGGCAAGGGCCATGGCGGGCCGAGCTACAAGACGGCATCCAAGGGCATGCGCAATGTAGAGAGCAAGGTGCCGGAGCAACTCCTCCACCCGATGGAGATCGGGCGCGTGTCGCAGTTCGTGAAAGACGCCCAGGCGAAACGCGATTCGCAGCGCGCCGAAGCCAGGCAGTAACGATTGGAGGTCGCAGTCGCCCAGCCGACGGCAACCTCGCATGGAATCTGGACCCGTTCGCCGTGCCACAATCCTGATGCACGGCCGCAACATCGGCACCTCGTCGTGAGGAGCCGAAGGCGGCTCTAGTAGGCTCGAAGGACCTATCGGAGCCGTCTCCACATCCTCCTGTTGATTGTGGTTCGAGCCATTCGAACGCTGTCCAGCATCTGCAGGTTTCGCTGTGCGTTGGCCGCAAAAGCGCCTCAAATCAACGCCGTCCGCGAGAGTGCCTGCCGTTCAATTTTTTGCCGCCGCGGGATGTGGAAAACGTTGTCAACTGACGGACACACAGCTTCTCCACCGAACCGAACGAAAAACTAGATGTAGTGGTGGGTCGCAGGCGCAACCCCAATAGATCGTGACGAAACTTTCCGAATCACCGACAGTGATGCTTGTTGATGCGGCGCACCGATGGGTGCCCCGTCGACAGGGGGAGTAGAGGCCTCGCGCACTGCGAGGAGAGCACGAAGTCCCATAAATGTGGCGTTGAACGGCACGCGAGTCTGTGGCTCGCGGCAAGGGGTTTCTGTGTGCGTTGCGTAATGCGTGGGATCGTCCGGCCGTGGGGGCACTGCCGGGCACTGGAACAATCAAACATCTCGCACTGAGCCCGGCGCTCGGTCCGCTTTGACGAGTACTGCTTACAGTGGCCTTTGACGTGTCGGCTCTGTGCTCAAAAACGAGCAGCAGGGCACAGAGAATGAAGATTACGCGCGCCTTCACGGAAGCTGGAAAATCCCCCTATGACCGCATCGCCTTCCGTAAGGTGACGTCGGAAATCAAGAATCCCGACGGTTCTGTCGTCTTCCGCCTCGCCGACTTCGACGTGCCTGCGCACTGGAGTCAGGTCGCCGCCGACATTCTGGCGCAGAAGTATTTCCGCAAGGCCGGCGTGCCGAAGGCGCTGCGCCGCGTCGAGGAAAACAGCGTTCCGTCGTGGCTGTGGCGCTCCGTCGCCGACGAAACCGCACTCGCTGGCCTCTCGCCTGCCGAACGCATCACCGGTGAGTCCGACGCCCGTCAGGTGTTCGATCGTCTCGCCGGCACCTGGACCTACTGGGGCTGGAAGGGCGGCTACTTCACCACCGAGGAGGACGCCCGCGCGTTCTTCGACGAGCACTGCTACATGCTGGCGAACCAGATGGGCGCGCCGAACAGCCCGCAGTGGTTCAACACCGGCCTGCATTGGGCGTACGGCATCGACGGCCCCGGCCAGGGCCACTTCTACGTCGACTGGCAGACCGGCAAGCTGACGCAGTCGACCTCAGCTTACGAGCATCCGCAGCCGCACGCATGCTTCATCCAG
>CAZKZT010000453.1:2517-2772 GCA_964557265.1 uncultured Hyphomicrobium sp. | reverse complement strand
CTCGCGAAGCCGGCCGATGCCGACGACGTGACTGACGCGCTGCTCGCTCCGTCCGGCGAACGCGCCCCGCCGCCGGAGAACCCGATGTCGGCCGACCGCGTGCGGTGGGAACACATCCAGCGCGTCTATGAGCTGTGCAACCGCAACGTCTCGGAGACGGCACGGCGGCTCAACATGCACCGCAGGACACTGCAGCGGATTCTCGCCAAACGCGCGCCGAAGTAGCCAGCGCTACTCACGCGGCTTGGGCTCGAT
>CAZKZT010000453.1:1861-2507 GCA_964557265.1 uncultured Hyphomicrobium sp. | reverse complement strand
CCGGCTGGCACTCGCCTTCGATCCGCAAGCGCTCATCGAGCGCTTGCGGATCGAAGGCGAGTGCCAGCCGGGCAGCCGCGACGCGCGCGTAGTGCACGGTGAGGGCCTTGCGTCGTGCAGGCGCCAGACGATGTTCGGGCGCCGGGCGGATCAGTTCGCCGCCAAAGCGGTCGGCGACGATGAGGCCGGTATCAGGCGGCAGGATCTCCTGCGGGAAATCGGTCGCGACGGCGAACAACAGAGCATCGCAGTAGTCGCGATACTCGGGCCACTTCTGGTCGGCCTGAAAGTCGGTCACGCTCGACTTGATCTCGATGATCCAGAGCGTGCCCGAAGGCGACAGCGCCATGATGTCCGCGCGCCGTCCGTTGGCGAGCGTCACCTCGATCAATCCCGTAAACCCATGCTGCGCGAGCACGCGCATCGTGCCGCGGCAGATCTCGGCCGCACGCTCGGACTGCCGGTTGTCGACCAGCGGTGCGTCGTCAGGCTTTTGCGGCGGTATGCGTTCGAGGGCCATCGTCTAACTCTTTTCCCTCTCCCGCTTGCGCGGAGAAGGGGACGTGGGGGCGTTGGCGTCCGCGGAAGACTAAGCACCCCGCCCGGCTACCAGCCAGTAGACGAACCCGCCCGCGAAACCCGCTGT
>CAZKZT010000453.1:1278-1851 GCA_964557265.1 uncultured Hyphomicrobium sp. | reverse complement strand
ACCGGCTCATCAGCGGCCAGATGGCGAGCACCGCCCCGCCGCCGAGAATGTAGTAGAGCGACGACCGGATGCGCGCCACCTCGCCGATGATGATGAGCAGGATCGCCGGGATGATCGTGAAGGTCGAGAACAGCAGCACCGTGTCCTGCGCGAGACTGACCGCCTTGGTCCAGTCGTCGATGACGACGTCGCGCCGATAGACCGTGTGAGTGATCCGCTCCATGCCGAGCGTGAACAAGACCGTGATCGTCATCGCGGTCGCGAGAAGGGCGCCGATCGGCACCAGCAGCAACCGGCCGAGGAAACGCCAGAACACGTTCAGTGTCCTTCCGCGGCGCTGGCGGGTTGCCCCGCACGCTCGCGCGCGCGCAACTTGACGCTTTCCGATTTGAGCTGACCGCAGGCGGCGAAAATATCGCGGCCGCGTGGCGTGCGGACCGGGCTCGCGTAGCCGGCGCGGTTGACGACCTCGGCGAAACGCTCGATCTGCTCCCAGTCCGAGCATTCATAGGGCGACCCCGGCCACGGGTTGAACGGGATCAGATTGATCTTCGCCGGAATGCCCGCGAGCAG
>CAZKZT010000453.1:0-1268 GCA_964557265.1 uncultured Hyphomicrobium sp. | reverse complement strand
GCTGTCGTTCACGTCTTTCAGCATCACGTACTCGAAGGTGATGCGGCGGGCGTTCGACAGGCCCGGATAGTTACGGCACGCGTCGAGCAGTTCGGCGATCGGATACTTCTTGTTGATCGGCACCAGCACGTCGCGCAGCGCGTCGTTCGTCGCGTGCAGCGAGATCGCAAGCATGGTGCTCGCTTCCTCGCCCCAGCGCCCGATGTTCGGGACGACACCCGAGGTCGACAGCGTGATGCGGCGTTTCGATAGCGCGAGGCCCGCATCATCCGAGGCAACGGCGATGGCATCGCGCACATTGTCGAAATTGTAGAGCGGCTCGCCCATGCCCATGAGGACGATGTTCGTGATCTTGCGATCGGTCGAGGGGAGCAGGTGTGCGTCGGCGATGCCCTCGGTGCTCGCGCCGGGCCAGTCGCCGATACGATCGCGCGCGAGCAGGATCTGGCCAACGATCTCGGCGACTTCGAGATTGCGGACGAGGCGCTGGGTTCCGGTGTGACAGAACGAGCAGTTGAGCGTGCAGCCGACCTGCGAGGAAATGCAGAGCGTGCCACGGTCGCTCTCGGGGATGTAGACGGTCTCGATTTCGGGCGCACGCGCTTCGTGGGCCCGGCGCGGCAACCTCAGCAGCCACTTCCGCGTGCCGTCGACAGAAATCTGCTCGGTGACGATCTCGGGGCGAGCCAGGGAGTAGGCGGCGGCGAGGCGTCCGCGCAGATCCTTGGACACGTCGGTCATGGCATCGAACGAGGTCACGCCATGGGCGTACATCCAGGTCCAAAGCTGCCCGATCCGCATCCGGCGCTGCTTCTCCGGTACGCCGATCGCCCCCAGCGCCTCGGCCAGCCCCTCACGGCCAAGCCCGGCAAGGGTCGGCAGCGGCGCCGCGGTGGCGAGCCCCTCAGCGGGCGTCTGATCAAGGACAAGGACCATACAAGTCGAACCGGTTGATGTGATTTGTGGGGGTTATATAGGTTGTCGGCTCACAAAACCACCCGCGTCAGTTCGCGCCTTTGTAGCTTCCCCGATCCGCGACGCCGTCGTGAAGGGCGCGCCTTCGGCATGATGGCTACCGCGACCGGGCCCGTCTGGCCGGTTGAAGATCAGCCTCGCGCGCTTCGAGCGCTACCAATATCTCCTCTCTTCGCCCTTCGCGGGGAGAGGGATTTCTCAGCCCTCCCGCTCGGCGGCTTTCGCCTCGTCCCAAAGCGCGTCCATCTCTTCGAGCGTTGAATTCTCGGGCTTCTTTCCCTGCGCCGCGAGCC
>CAZKZT010000452.1:0-2777 GCA_964557265.1 uncultured Hyphomicrobium sp. | reverse complement strand
CTTTGAAGGTTCAGTCAACTCGCGCGCGCTCGGCCGTGCCTGATTGCTTTGATGCAGCGGATCGGCGCGCCCCGCGGATGCGGGTGCGCCGTCTTCATGGGGCTAGGTCCTGGTGGTGGTGCCGGATCAGGCTTCCGCGGCGGCGCGGGCCGCGTTCCACGGCGCTGCCCCGATGCGGGCGCGGGCGGCGTGATACTCGCGCGCTAGTCGGTCGACCAGTTCGGCGGCCGGAACGATGGCCTTCATCGCGCCGATGCCCTGGCCCGAGCCCCAGATATCCTTCCAGACCTTGCGGCGCTCGGCGCCTGCCGCGAAGTTCATCTTCGAGGGGTCGCCCACCGGCAGGTTTTCGGGATCGAGACCGGCGCGGACGACGGACGGCTTGAGGTAGTTGCCGTGCACGCCGGTGAAGAGGTTCGTGTAGATGATGTCGTCGGCATTGCCGTCGACGATCATCTGCTTGTAGGGCTCGATCGCGTTCGCTTCCTTGGTCGCGATGAAAGCCGAGCCGATGTAGCCGAGGTCGGCGCCCGCCGCTTCCGCTGCGAGAATGCCGTCCCCGCTGCCGATGGCCCCCGACAGTGCGATCGGGCCGTCGAACCACTCACGCACTTCGCGCACGAGCGCCAGCGGATTGAGGCGGCCCGCGTGACCGCCGGCGCCGGCTGCAACCAGGATCAGGCCGTCCGCGCCCTTTTCGATGGCCTTCTTCGCGAACGTATTGTTGATCACATCGTGAAAGACGAGGCCGCCGTAGGAATGGATGGCCTCGTTCACCTCCGGACGCGCGCCGAGCGAGGTGATGACGATCGGTACCTCGTGGCGCACGCAGGCCTCGACGTCATGCTGCAGGCGCTCGTTGGTGCGGTGGACGATCTGGTTGACGGCGAACGGTGCTGACAGGCGGTCGGGGTGCTTGGCATCCCACTCGGCGAGCTCGCCCTTGATCCGCTTCAGCCACTCGTCAAGCACTTCGGCCGGCCGCGCATTGAGCGCCGGAAACGAGCCCACGATACCTGCCTTGCATTGCGCGATAACCAGATCGGGGTTCGAGATGATGAACAGCGGCGAACCGATGGCGGGAATGCGCAGGCGTTTTTTCAGGAGGTCGGGGAGCGACATGCAGGAGATTTCCTCAGGGGGAGCTTGTGCTCCGCGTTCTAGCGATGGGTACGGGACATTAGCAGGCCGCCGGGGGCCACGTCATCGGGGCGACACAACGGGTCGCAGGACGGTTGTCAGCGTTGCGCTGGCGTGCGGGGGCAACGTGCGGGCATCATCACCCGCCCAGGCGGTCTCGAGGCAGACGTAGTGGCGATAGGCGCCGGGTCCGAGGTCGGGGACTGAGGCGGAACGCGCGGAGCCGGCGTTCCACGCAACGAGGCTCTGGCTTGTCCCGTCGCCCTCAATTTCGATGGCGCGGGGACTTTCGTGGAGGGTCGCACGGCCGGCGGTATAAATGCGGTCGATTTCACGGTCGAAGACGAGATCGCCTCGCTGCACCTTGCGCGCGCCGCCGCCGACCTTGTCGATGTAGCCGGTCCCGTCGAGGCCGGTGACGCGAACGGCCGCGATGTCGTCCACGGCGAAATAGGTATGCAGCGCCGCCGTGATGTCGACGCGATCCGGGCCATTGTTCTGCGTCGTCAGCGAGACGCGGAGCGCATCGTCGAGTGCGATGTCGATCGTCGCCGCGAGCGGGGCGTCGACGAGCGCCAGTGTCACGCGGCTGGTGTCCTGTGCCGTCACGCGCCATGGGCGGATACGTGCGACACCATGGAATGGCTGCGACGTATCCGTCGGATGGGCAGCGAACCACGGCCAGCACACGGGGATGCCGCCGCGCAGCGGTTTGCCGTCAATCGGCGTCGACGTGAGCCACAGCATGTCGCGGCCGCGATGGCGCCACGCGACCACATGCGCGCCCATCAGCGCGACGATCGCCTCATCGTCGCCGTGCGCCAAACGGACGGCCGGCCCGGCGAGGGGATGCTGGATCAGCGGCATGCCGAGCGTATGTGCGCACTCATCCGAAGCGCGCCTTCGACACCTCGATCGCGTCCTCGATCGTGCGCAGACCTGTCGTCGGTGCCGAAACGAGCACCGCCATGTTGCCGGGCTTGTGCTGGTTGCGCAGCATCCGCGTATGCGCCTTCGGGATCTGATCCCAGGGGAACACTTCCGACATGCAGGGGTCGATGCGCCGCTCGACGACCAGCTTGTTGGCCTGCGCGGCCTGCAGCAGGTTGGCGAAATGCGATCCCTGCACGCGCTTCTGGTGCATCCACAGATAGCGTGCGTCCATTGTCAGATTGTAGCCGGTCGTGCCGGCGCAGAGGACGACCATGCCACCGCGCTTCACGACCAGCACCGAGACAGGGAACGTCGACTCACCGGGGTGCTCGAACACGAAGTCGACGTTGTTGCCCTTGCCGGTGATCTCCCAGATGGCCGCGCCGAACTTGCGCGCCTCCTTCATCCACGCCGCATACTCCGGCGTGTTGACTTTTGGCATCTGGCCCCAGCAGTTGAACTTCTTGCGGTTGATGACGCCGCGCGCGCCGAGCTGCATGACGAAGTCGCGCTTGTCGTCCTCGGAGACGACGCCGATCGCGTTGGCGCCGGCCGTCGCGCAGAGCTGGATCGCGAACGAGCCGAGGCCGCCGGACGCGCCCCAGACGAGCACGTTGTGGCCGGGACGCAGGATGTGCGGACGATGGCCGAACAGCATCCGGTAGGCGGTCGCGAGGGTGAGCGTGTAGCAGGCGCTCTCCTCC
>CAZKZT010000451.1:0-2792 GCA_964557265.1 uncultured Hyphomicrobium sp. | reverse complement strand
CGCGCGCGTGCGGCGCCGCAACCGTCACCCGTTGCCGCGCGGCCGGGTGGCCAGCCCGCAGGCGGACGCCAGATGGCCGGCGTTCCGGGAATCAAGCACCTCGTCGCGGTCGCATCCGGCAAGGGCGGCGTCGGCAAGTCGACCACCGCCGTTAACCTTGCCCTCGGGTTCCAGGCGATCGGGCTCAAGGCTGGCATTCTCGACGCCGACATCTATGGGCCGTCGCAGCCGCGCCTGCTCGGTCTCTCCGGCCGTCCGCAGGTGATCGAAGGCTCCAATCGCCTGCGGCCGATGGAAGGCTTCGGCCTGCAAGTCATGTCGATGGGCTTCATGGTCGACGAGGGTACGCCGATCATCTGGCGCGGACCGATGGTCGTCTCGGCGCTGACGCAGATGCTGCGTGAGGTCGAATGGCACGATCTCGACGTGCTGGTGATCGACATGCCGCCGGGCACCGGCGACGTGCAGCTCACGATGGCGCAACAGGTGCCGCTCTCCGGCGCCATCATCGTGTCGACGCCGCAGGACCTTGCACTGATCGACGCCCGCAAGGGCCTCAACATGTTCCGCAAGACCGACATCCCGGTGCTCGGTATCATCGAGAACATGAGCTACTTCCTGTGCCCGAGTTGCGGCACCCGCTCGGACGTGTTCGGCCACGGCGGCGCAGCCGACGAAGCCCGCCGCCTGAGCATCCCGTTCCTCGGCGAAATCCCGCTGCACATGGATGTCCGCGCAACCTCCGACGAGGGCCAGCCCATCGTCGCCTCGAAGCCGGAGAGCCTGCACGCGCAGATCTTCCGCGATCTCGCCGCCAAGGCATGGGACGAGCTGAGTGGTGCTCAAGGCAAGCGCGTTGCACCCCCATCGCTCAAGGTCAATCCCGGCGCTGAAAGCCTCGCTGTCGCGTTCGACGGCGGCGCCACGTACGAACTCTCCGCCGAGATGCTCCGCGTCATGAGCCCCTCGGCCGAAGTCCAAGGCCACTCGCCCGAGCAGCGCGTCACCGTCGGCAAGAAGCGCAACGTCAAGATCCGAGACCTCGTCCCCGTCGGCAATTACGCGGTCAAGATCGTGTTCGACGACGGTCACGACACCGGCCTTTACACGTGGTCCTACCTCGACCTGCTCGGCCGCGAGAAGGACAAGCGTTGGGCCCAGTATCTCAAGGAATTGGAAATCAAAGGCCTCTCCCGCGGCTAGTGCAGGCGTCCGCGTAAACCTATTTTTACGCGTTCGCGGCCTATCTGAGCCTCGAACCCGCCGCGATACGTCGCGAGCGGAACCGGGGAGCCGAGGGAGACAGCCATGCTGCGGCAGGCCGATCCGCGTCATGCGGCCGTGCTGGCCGATTTTGTGCGCAATGTGGTTGCGAACGGCGTGGTGTGGGTGGTCGCGGGAAGCGATGGTCTGGCGCGCCGCCCTTCCCCGTCTCGCCTCGCCGGCGAGACAACGCTGCTGTGGGCCGAGCAGACCGATGCCGAACGCGTCGCAGCAACGGTCGCGAACGAGCCCCGCGTGAAATCGATTCCGCTTGCCGACGTGCTGCACGAAGTGCTGCCAAAGCTTCGCGACCTCGACAGGATGGCGGGCACCAACTGGATCACCGCGCCCTTCGAGCCCGAGATCGCGCCGATGGAACTCGCCGATCGGCTGCGTCAGGAGATCCTCGCGACATTCGTGCGCCAAGCCGTCGCGCACGGCGGCGTCTTCATCCTCGAGGACGACCAAGGACCGACATTCGCCGCATCGACCGAAGTTCCCAACACGCTCATCCTTCCGGTGTGGACCTCGCGCACCGAAGCGGAAGCGGCAAAGAACGGCGGATTCTGGCAGGACATGGACATCTCGCAGATCCCGCTTGCCACGTTCATCGAGCGCACGCTGGTTTGGCTCGGCGAGATCGGGCGCTCGGCGGCGCCAAGCTACACCCCGCGCGTCGCCAACATCGAACTCGCCCCCGCCGACATCGCCGAGCGATTGAAGAAACTCATGCGCCTCGCGGCGCATGTTTGATTTGCGCGGACACCAACGCCTCCGGCTACTGGCGCCGCGGCCGCTGCCTCGCCGGTTGGCATTCTCACCGCGCGCTCTTCGAGCGCCACCGCAGAATCCCCTCTCCCCGCCCTTCGCGGGGAGAGGGTTAGGGTGAGGGGCGGCGGCGTACGCACACGCTTCAGAATTGGCCGCCCTTCAACCTTCCATTTTGCCCCCACCAGCCCCGCGTGCTAGACAGCCCAAGGACTTAGGTTGCAGTGCACTAGGGGCGGTACATCCATGACGAATGTTCTCGAAGAGCTCGAGCGGCGCCGCGCTGTGGCACGCCTTGGCGGCGGTGAAGCGCGGATCGCCGCACAGCACAAGCGCGGCAAGCTGACCGCGCGCGAGCGGATCGAGCTGTTGCTCGACGAGGGGTTCGACATGTATGTCGAGCACCGCTCGACCGACTTCGGCATGGAAAAATCCAAGATCCCCGGCGACGGCGTCGTCACCGGCTGGGGCACCATCAACGGCCGCGTGGTCTACCTCTTCGCCAAGGATTTCACCGTCTTCGGCGGCTCGCTCAGTGAGACCCACGCGAAGAAGATCACCAAGATCCAGGACATGGCGCTGCAGAACCGCGCGCCCATCATCGGGCTGTTCGACGCTGGTGGCGCGCGCATCCAGGAAGGCGTCGCGGCACTCGGCGGCTACGGCGAGGTGTTCCTGCGCAACGTGCTCGCATCCGGCGTGATCCCGCAGATCTCGGTGATCATGGGCCCGTGCGCGGGCGGTGACGTCTACTCGCCCGC
>CAZKZT010000450.1:0-2803 GCA_964557265.1 uncultured Hyphomicrobium sp. | reverse complement strand
CCGGCGATCGCGTCGGTGAAGCGTTCAGCGACGAGGTCGCCGGGCACGGTCCCGACAGCGTCGCATTTTATCTCTCCGGCCAGATCCTGACCGAGGACTACTACGTCGCCAACAAGCTGATGAAAGGCTTCATCGGCGCGGCCAACATCGACACCAACTCGCGGCTGTGCATGGCGTCCTCGGTCGCCGGCCACAAGCGCGCGTTCGGCAGCGACACCGTGCCCGGCACTTACGAGGACCTGGAGCAGGCCGAGGTGGTCGTGCTGGTCGGCTCCAATCTCGCGTGGTGCCATCCGGTCCTTTACCAGCGCCTCGCCGCAGCACGCGCGGCACGCGGCACCAAGCTCGTCGTGATCGATCCGCGCGAGACCGCATCGTGCGAGATCGCCGATATGCATCTCGCGATCGCACCGGGCGCCGATGTCGCACTGTTCAACGGACTCCTGGCGTTCCTCGCCGAAAGCGGCCGGATCGATGCCGATTACGTGGCACGGCATACCAACAACTTCTCCGCCGCCGTCGATGCCGCGTCCGCCATGCCCCTCGCCGAGATCGCCGCCGCCACCGCGCTGCCAGCCGCGACGATCGCCGACTTCTACGAGCTGTTCGCCGCGAGCGAGCGCGTCGTGACCGTCTACAGCCAGGGCGTCAACCAGTCGACCGCCGGCACCGACAAGGTCAACGCGATCCTCAACTGCCATCTCGCGACCGGCCGCATCGGCCGCCCGGGCATGGGGCCGTTCTCGGTCACCGGACAGCCGAACGCGATGGGCGGGCGCGAGGTCGGCGGTCTCGCCAACATGCTCGCCGCGCACATGGAGCTCGACAACGCCGAGCATCGCGGCATCGTGCGCGACTTCTGGCGGAGCCCGACGATCGCGGAGAAGCCGGGGCTCAAGGCGGTCGATCTCTTCCGCGCCATCGAGGACGGCCGCATCAAGGCGCTGTGGATCATGGCGACCAATCCGGCCGTCAGCATGCCCGAGGCCGATCGCGTGCGTGAAGCGATCCGCGCGTGCCCGTTCGTTGTCGTCTCCGACATCGTGCCGACCGATACGACCGCGCTCGGCTACGTACTGCTGCCGTCCGCCGCGTGGGGCGAGAAAAACGGCACCGTCACCAACTCGGAGCGTCGCATCTCGCGTCAGCGCGCGTTCCTCCCCGCACCCGGCGACGCACGGCCTGACTGGTGGCAAATGGCGGAAGTCGCGAAGCGCATGGGCTTCGGCCCCGCGTTCGACTACGCCAACCCAGCCGACATCTTCGCCGAGTACGCGCAGCTGACCGGCACCGGCAATGCCGGCGCGCGCGACCTCGACATCAGCGCCGCCGCCTCCCTCACGCGCGATGCTTACGATGCATTGCCGCCCTTCCAGTGGCCGCAGCCCACAGGGAGCGCGCCGCGCAAGACGCGCTTCTTCGCCGACGGCCACTTCTTTACGCCTGATCGCCGCGCGCGCTTCGTGCCGACGCCGTTCCGCCCGCTCGCGCAGGCCAGCACGCCCCAGTATCCTTTCGTGCTCAATACCGGGCGCATCCGCGACCAGTGGCACACGATGACGCGAACCTCCAAAGCGCCGCGCCTGATGGCCCATGCGCCGGAACCGTTCGTCGAGATTCATCCCGCCGATGCGGATGCGATGGCACTCGTCGACGGTGCTCTCGCCGAACTATCGAGTGAATCCGGCACCGCCATATGCCGCGTGGCGATCACGCTGCGGCAGCGCCGTGGTGCTCTCTTCGTGCCGATGCACTGGACTGACCAGCTCGCGAGCCGTGGCCGTATCGACGCCCTGGTCGCCGCCCATGTCGACCCTGTCTCCGGCCAGCCGGAATTCAAGGGCACGCCGGTGACGCTGCGCCCGTTCGCCGCCGCATGGCACGCGTTCGCCGTGACGCGCCGCGCGCCCGATCTCAGCAGCCTCGATTACTTCGCTATCGCCGCCGTCAACGGCGGCCATCGCATCGCGCTCGCGGGACGCGAGATGCCCGCATCGTGGGACGAACGCGCGCACCAGATTCTCCTCGCGGGCGTACCTTCCGAAGACGCCGAGCTGCTCGCCTACCACGATCCTGCTGCCAGCCAATACCGCTTCGCCGCGTTCTCTGGCGATCAGCTCTTGGGCGCGCTGTTTGTCGCGCGTGGACCTGTCACCGTTGCGCGCACGTGGATCGCCGAACAACTGACAGTCGCGATGCCGCCGTCTGCGCGCCTGCGTCTGCTCGCGGGCCGCCCCGGCGGCGAGGTGAAGGATCGCGGCCGCATCGTCTGCGCGTGCTTCGAGGTCGGTCGCAACGAGATCGTCGACGCAATCATCGAGCAAGGCGCGTGCGATGTCGCCGCAGTCGGCGCGTGCGTGAAAGCCGGCACCAACTGCGGCTCTTGCCGCACCGAAATCGGAAGGATCCTCGATGAGGCTCGCATCCAGAAGGCCGGCTGAGGCCACGCCACCGCGTATGGCCGCGCTGGCGACGCTCCCCGTGTTTCTCGGTCTCGCTGGCAAGCGCGCGGTCGTCGCCGGTGGCACCGCCCCCGCAGCATGGAAAGCGGAACTGCTCGCAGCCGCAGGGGCTGACGTCGAGGTCTATGCGAAAGACGTTTCGCCTGAGATGACGGCACTGATCGCGCGCGGCGCGGCCGCCGGGAGTATCGCGCTGATCGAGCGCGAATGGACGCCGGAGTCCCTGGCAGGCGCCGCGATCGCCATCGCCGATGCCGAGAACGACGCGGAAGCCGCCGCTTTCTTACGCGCCGCGCACGCGGCTGGCGTGCCCGCCAACGTGATCGACAAACCGTCCTACT
>CAZKZT010000449.1:0-2813 GCA_964557265.1 uncultured Hyphomicrobium sp. | reverse complement strand
GTGCCTTGTAATATGCCTTCGTTCAGCATCTGTTTGGTAATGAGGTTGTCGATGCGTGAACCTTAGATTGAATTGCTCCAGCGTCAGAGGGGGGCAGCTGCGTGTGCGCTAGACGCACAAAACAATCGCAGCGTTCGTCGAATACAGGTGGGGGAAATCAGATGCATGGGATGTCGTCCGTCCTTCATATTCTTCGTCTGGAATTCTTGCCCCGCGCGGTGCGCTATCCACTCATCACATCTATCGCTTATTTTCTTGGTGCCCAGGCGGCATTCCTGATCGGCACGCTCTCTGACAATACTTTTGCGCCGTTTTGGCCGCCGAATATGATTCTGTTCTGTGCCTTGCTCGGCTCGCGCTATGCCGATTGGTGGAAATTTCTGCTCGCGGTGCTGCCCGCTCACATCATTGCCGAACTTCAGGTCGGTATGCCTTGGCCACAATTGACGGTCGCGTTCCTGACTAACTGCGCTGTTGCGTCTCTGAACGCCGCAGCAATCAGATGGCTTCTCGTCAATCCTCCATGGTTGAGCTCATTCCGCCGAGCACTTGTCTTCATCATCGTGGCCGCAGGAATCGGACCTGCGGTGGTCTCGCTCTTTGGAGCCTACGTCCGCATCTACGGCGGGGGTGATTCCGCCGACTACTGGAAATTCTTTGGGCAATGGTACCTGGCCAATACCCTCGGCAACCTCACAATCACGCCAGTCCTTCTGGCGTTCTCCTCCACAGGCGTGGACCGAATTTTGCCCACTTGGTCTCGTGTGCGTTGGACCGAAAGCGCGCTCGTTTCGATTGGCGTTGTATTCTCGTGCGTTATCGCAATTAAAGCATCATTGATTTGGGCCGGAATGGGATTCCTGCCCTCACTCCTCTATCTCCCGATTCCCTTTGTGTTCTGGGCCACTGTCAGGTACGGCATCCGCGGGGCGGGCCTTACGGTTCTCACCCTCACCGTCACGTCCATTTGGGTCAATCTGAGCGGCCCCACCGTGTTTACGGGCTCGACGGCGGAGGAGAATGTTCTGGCCTTGCAGCTGTTCTTGGTCGGCCTTGCAGTCCCAGTCCTCCTGCTTGGCGCTTATATTGACGGAGCCAAGCGCAATCAGTGCCAAAGCCGAGCATTGTCGCAAATGGTCTTGTCGTCTAACGAGAAGTACCAGCGCAAAATTGCGGGAGATCTGCACGAAGGTGTATGTCAGGATCTCGCGGCAGCGTATCTAACAGCGCACCGCCTCTTCACGCTTTTACCGTTAGACTCCAGAGCCGAGGCCGCCGCTGTCGAAAGAACCATTCTGGACGCTATCGGTACGTTGCGCGCCGCTGCGTACGGTCTGTATCCACCTCTGTTAGCAGAGGGAGGGCTCGAGCCCGCGCTTCGAAGCTTCCTTCGCAAGTATACTCACCGAACCGGCATTGCCGTATCGCTCGACCTGCCTAACGATATTGGCCGACTTTCGCCCGATACAGAGAACGTCGCTTTTCGCATTGTCGAGGAGGCGCTAACGAACGTCGAGCGGCACTCAGCAAGCTCCTCCGCACGCGTCACGCTCTCACGCAGCGATGCGTCGGACCGTGCACTATTGCTGCGTATCGCAGATCCGGCCCCGAGTGAGGCGAGCACAACGAATGTGTCGTCTTGGCTTCGAAGCCTTGTGCCACCCTCAATAACGGGCGGTCTCGGCATCACTGCGATGACGGAGCGGATCCACTCAATAGGTGGGCAGCTGGACATTCGCCTGATCGCAGGTTCAACAGTGGTCGAAGCTGTGTTTCCCGATTCGCCAGCCACATAACCATTTGGTGCCTAGGGTTCTATAAATTTATTGCGGATTGCATACCGCACCAGAGCAGCGGTAGAGGTAAAATTGAGCTTATGCATCACGTTCGATCGGTGTGTTTCCACCGTTTTTATGCTGATATTCAGGACGCCGGCGATCTCTTTGTTGCTATGGCCTTCTGCGATGAGCTGCACGACGCCGCGCTCGCGGCTGGTGAGCACATCATCCGTCTTGGATTTCATCAAGTAGGCATCAAGAATGCGATCTGAGGCCATGACTGTGAAGAAGGATCGCCCGACCGCCAGGGCCTCCACGGCCGCGCACAGGTTCTGTTGGACATCGGATTTGAGCAAATAACCTCGCGCTCCCGCCTGCAATAGGTCCTGCAAAATGGTTTCGTTGTCATGCATCGTGAAAATAAGGACTTGGACGTTCGGCACGCGCATTCTGATTTGGCGGGTGACCTCCACGCCGTTAATCAGCGGAAGTGAGTAATCGACGATCGCAACATCGGGCTTATGCGTGATCGCCTGCGTGATCGCCCCTCTCCCATCGCTAGCCTCCGCAACAACGCACCAATCGGGCCGGGCCTCGAGTATCCGCCGCAGTCCGGCACGGACGACATCATGATCGTCGACGATCAACAGGCGTACCATGCGTGCTCCACTTAGCAGATGTTAAACACTCAAAATGACTGCTGCACGGGGCGTTGAGTGCACATATTGCCAGAACAAACGCGATCCTGCTTCAAGCAGGAACTCAGAAATCCCTTAATTTCTGCCAGTTGGACGATGCAATCTACAAAGCTGGCTCTGGCAGGAAGCCAATCAAACGGCTTATTCACCCATCTGCCGATTCCTGACTAGGGTCGTTTCATGCGTGCAGAGCCGCCATCAGGGATTACCCTTGCTCGTCGCGGTCAGCGCCCGAAAACGAGACTTGGCGTGCTTAAATATCGTTAACCATCGCGCCGCTGACCGCAATAGGGGCCGCGCCGAAGCTTCCCCCGAATCCTCGACGCGGCCCACTCGG
>CAZKZT010000448.1:0-2823 GCA_964557265.1 uncultured Hyphomicrobium sp. | reverse complement strand
CGACGCCGCCGCTACCGGCCAAGGACGGGCGGAAGGCGGCCGCGCTTCAGCCGAGCATGAGGACGGCGCGCGTCGATTGAGCGGCTGCGGCTTTAGGGGGGCGTCGATAGCGAGCTGACGGAACGGCCACGGATGTCGTAGACGGTGGCGAAGGGAACGCCGTCGCGCACGACTTCGGCGGCTATCGGCGCATTGATTTCGCGGCAATAGAACTCGCGCAGAACGAGAGCGAAGTCGGCACCGTGCGGATTGCTCGTGGTCTGGAATTTCGGGCCGAATTCGACCTGCGCGACGCGCTGCGGGCCGCACACGGCCACGATCCAGTAGCGGCGGCCGGCAGGCGGGATGACCTGCTGCGCTTCGATGTTGGCACGCAGCTCAGCCGTTGCCTGTTTGAAGGCGAGGCCCCAGTAGTCGAGCATGTAGGCGCGATCGGCACCGCGCACGCCGCCAGCGAGCGTGTTGAAGTAGGCGTACTGGTAGGGGTGAAGCCGTGCCATGTCGCGGATCGTTGCCGCGATGCCGACCGCGAGCACCGCGACGCAGGCGGTCAGGGCAGCTTTGCCGCGCGGCCGCAGCCATTCGAGGATTGCCGCCGCCGTCACACCGGCGATGACGGCGATCGGTGGAACGATGAAGAGGAAGTGGCGCAAGCCGTTGTAGAGCGCCGGCCGTGTGATCATCGCGATGATGATGGGAACCGCGGCGGCGCCCCATACAAGGAGCAGCGCCGCCCGCCTGCGCACGGGAATCGCGGCGCGGGTGGCGGCAACGAGAATACCGATGCTACCTGCGATCGCGAGTGCGAGCACGATCTCGGGCAGCTTGAGCGCGAACAGGCGCGGCAGGTAGCTCGACGGCATATCCGGCACCAGCACCGCCGCGCCTTCATAGAGCTCGCGCCACGGCTTCTCGAAGAAGTGTGAGAAGTAGGCGACGGCGCGGATCGGATTGAGCGGTTCGAGCGTCGACCATGGCCACAGGACGCCCATGAGCACGTATCCCACCGGCAGTCCCGTCGCGAGGATGAGCGCAAACCACGCGAGCCGTCCGAATGCCGGACGCCAGCCGTCCTGCCGCAAATCGTGAATGACGAGCAACGCGAGCGGCGCGATCGCGAACAGCACCGCGATGCCGCCGAGCACACGTGTGCCGATGACGAGGCCCGTCGCTGCACCGACGCCGACGACGAGGCCCGCCGAAGGGGCAGGATACTCCTCGATCGCGCGCACGAGCGCGAGCAGCAGCACGCACATGGCGACGGCAAAGGGGCCGTCCTTCGCATTCATGAACATGTGGCCGTAGAACATCGGCGTGGTCGCGAGCAGGATCAGCGCGAGCAGGCCAGCGAGCGGACCGCCGAGGCGCCGCGCCAATCGCCACACCACGGCGAGACCGGTGATGCCGACCACCGCGCCCATCAGGCGCCGCGTCTCGAACAGGTCGAACGGCAGAACCTTGGCGGCGACCGCGCTCAAGAGGTCGAAGCCACCGCCGTACATGTAGAGATTGACGAAGCTCAGCGCGCGGCGATCGGTGAAGCCCGATGTGTAGTAGGCGAGCAGCAGGTCGCCGTACTCGGAGTGGGTATAGTCGTCCCAGCCGAGCCCGTAGGCGCGGAACGTGAACGCGGCAACGGCACCGAGCCCCAGCAGCACGACGACCGCAGCACGGTCGCAGAGGCGGTCGCTCAGGCGCACGAAGGAGGCAGACGGCAACGGCACGCGCGCGGTCAGCATGATGTGTGCGTTTCGGAGTGGAGTTCTCGGGACGAGAGAGACGGGGTAGGGTCGAGGCGAACTTATCTTCCAATGACTATAATGTACTGCATATGAACAAATAAACGGCCAGCGGCTCAGTGTCTCAGGGGCTGTCGCAGGGCTCGGGCGTGATCGATGCGGGGGCCTGTAAAAGGTAAAACCGGCCCGGGTTGCCCCGAGCCGGTTCGAAATCATTTGGCGGATCGTCAGCCGAATGCCGAGCGGACGGCTGCTGCTGAAAGCCTCAGCGGAACCGGGCGTTGATCCCTTCAAGCGCCTTCGAGCCGGGGCAGAGCTCCGACATCGGGATGGCGTTCAGCGGACGCGTGTCGGTGCCGAGAACGTCGTGCAGATCCTTCTGCTCCTCGTTGATGTAGAGGAGGCCCGTGACGACGGTGCCCTTGGCCGCGTTCTTGCGGATGGTGTCGATGGCCGCGTCCGAATCGCGGGGGTCGTGGCCGCCGTCGATCTTGTAGAGCCGCAGCGACGCGCCGTCATGCATGGTCACCGTCGTCGAGGTGCCCTCGGCGTAGTCGGCGGTGATCTCCTCCATCGGCTCGATGTAGTCGAGCTTGTTCTCGGACGCCATGTTGTGCATCCGGACGTACTCATAGCTCTTCGTCGAGGCCGGATGGTTGTTGAAGGTCACGCACGGGCTGACCACGTCGATGAACGCAAAGCCCTTGTAGCTGATCGCGGCCTGGATCAGCGGCAGGAGCTGCTTCTTGTCGCCGGAGAATGAGCGCGCGACGAAGCCGGCGCCGAGCTGGATCGCCATCTGGCACAGATCGATCGCGTCGAACGGATTGGCCTCGCCCTTTTTCGACGGCGAGTTCTTGTCGTTGGTCGCGGAGAACTGGCCTTTGGTGAGACCGTAGCAGCCGTTGTTCATGACCATGTAGGTCATGTTCAGGCGGCGGCGGACGACGTGACAGAACTGGCCGAGGCCGATCGAGGCGGTGTCGCCGTCGCCGGATACGCCGATGTAATAAAGGTCGCGGTTGGCCATGTTGGCGCCGGTCGTGACGGACGGCATTCGCCCGTGCACCGAGTTGAAGCCGTG
>CAZKZT010000447.1:0-2829 GCA_964557265.1 uncultured Hyphomicrobium sp. | reverse complement strand
GTGATCCGCGTCGGCGGTTCCACCGAGATCGAGGTGAAGGAGCGCAAGGACCGCGTCGACGACGCGCTCAATGCGACCCGCGCCGCGGTCGAGGAAGGCATCGTCCCGGGCGGCGGCGTTGCGCTGCTCAAGGCGACCCAGACGATCACCGTCAAGGGTGACAACGAGGACCAGGAAGCCGGCATCCAGATCGTCAAGCGCGCTCTGCAGGCCCCGATCCGCCAGATCGCCGAGAACGCCGGCGTCGAAGGTTCGATCGTCGTTGGCAAGGTGCTCGAAGCCCGCGGCCAGACCTTCGGCTACGACGCTCAGGCCGACGAGTACGGCGACCTGATCGAGAAGGGCATCATCGACCCGGCGAAGGTCGTGCGCACCGCGCTGCAGGACGCCGCCTCGATCGCCTCGCTGCTGATCACGACGGAAGCGGGCGTCGCCGAGGCGCCGAAGAAGGACAGCCACGCCGGCCATGACCACGGCGGCATGGGTGGCATGGGCGGTATGGGTATGTAAGCCCTGCGCTCTGCGCTCGCGAACAAAGAAGGCCGCTCCGGTTTCCGGAGCGGCCTTTTTCATTGTTCGCCGCGGAGCGCTAAGCTTTTCTTGCCCGCGGTCCGCAACGCCTTCGGCATTTTCTTGGTGGCGCCGGTCGCCGACGGCTTCGCCTACCGGCGCCGGCGCGGCCATTTACCCGGTAGCTTTCGCCAATGCGCTCTTCGAGCGCTCCAAATTCGGTGGCGGCCGAAGGCCGCAAAGTGAGAACTCGCCCGCGAGGCAGTTCCGCGGCCGCAGTAGCCGAAGGCGTTGCGGACCGCGGCAAATAAAGCTCAAGCCAACCTCAACATCACCACACCCAACAACACCAGCGCGCCCGCCGCGATGCGCAGCTTGAGCAGCGGCTCGCCGAGCAGCACGACACCGATGATCGCGGCGAACAGGACGCTCGTCTCGCGCATCGCGCCGACAATGGCGATCGGGGCCTTCGTCATCGCCCACAGCGCGATCCCGTAAGCGCCGACCTGCATGCAACCTCCGGCCAGGAGTTGCTTGCCCGCACTGACAAAGTCCGTCGCAAGACTCCGCCCCCAGCGCCAGAGGCCATACGCCACAAGCACGACAGCGCTCGTCACGAAGCTCCACGCAACGTAGGAAGCGACGTTGGTGACGCTGCGCGCACCGAGGCCATCGACGATCGTGTAGGCGCCGATCGTCAGCGCGGTCAGCAGCGCGAACCCCACCGCGCGCACCTCGATATGCGACGAGACGCGCCCGCCCTTGAGCGAGAGCGCCAGAACGCCAGCGGCCAACAGCACCACGCCGCACCAGCCGACGAGCCCGATCGGCTCGCCGATGAACGACATCCCCATCGCGGTCAGCAGCGGCGCGCTGCCGCGCGCGAGCGGATAGACCTGTCCCAAGTCCCCGGTCTCGTAAGCCGCGCCCAACGCCTGGAAATAGACGAGATGGATGATCGCCGACGCGCTGATGTAGAACCACGCGACCGGTTCCGGAAACGGCACGAAGAGACAGATGGGCGACGCGACGATGCCGCCGGCGATGCCGAGCAGCGTGCTCGCGATGCGCGGCGCAACGCGCAGCTTCAGCAATGCATTCCAGCCGGCATGAAGGGCCGCGGCCACGAGTACGACCGCGAAAACAAAGCTATCCATCGGATTGTATCTGCCTGGAGCTGGCCGGCTGAACCCTCGGCGCCGCGCGGCGCCCGAGTTGCCGACACCCATTGTGACAGTTCAGCCCTCTGGCACCAAGGCGCTTTTGGTGCCGTCGGCAGCCCGGCTCGACGGTCAACAACCGATCACAAGGAAGTCAACGACGATACTTGGCATTAGTCGCGTTATAAACTGGCGGCGGGTGTCTTCGCCCGCGCCGGATCATGAGCGTCAGGAGAAAAGACGAATGAGGAAGTCCAGATTGCTGAGCGGCATCGCCGCTCTGGCAACCGTTGCCATCGTAGCGAGTGGCGCCGGCGTGGCGCAGGACGCCATTGCGCAGCGTAAAGCGCTGATGAAGGAGGTCGGCAGCAGTGCCAAGACCGGATCCGACATGGCCAAGGGCAGCATTCCCTTCGATGCCGCCAAGGCAGGCGAGGCGATGGCGACAATCTCCACGAACTGGCAGGCGTTCGTGAAACTCTATCCGGCCGGCACCGAGACCGGTGGGGAGACGACGGCAAGCCCCAAGATCTGGCAGACCTTCAAGGATTTCGAAGACAAGGGCACCAGGTTCGCCGCCAACGCCGTCGCGGCACAGAAGGCAGCAGCGACTGGATCAGACGCATTCAAGGCCGCGTTCGGTGAAGTGCAGAAGGGCTGCGGCGATTGCCATCGCGCCTATCGCGAGAGGAAGTAGCGGCAGCGCCTGCGGTGTCATCTATCGGCGCGGTTAGAGTCTGATTCACGCTCTCGATGGAAGCTCAAGCGCTTCCATCTCGACCGATCCGGCTCTAACCCGGCGCACGCTCACCGACGAGCACGGCGTGATTATCCCATGCCCACGGCGTCGGCGCGGCATCGCCGTCCGCGCCAACGCTTGTTTGTGCGATGCGCCCGGTTCCGGTCGTGGTGAGAAACGCCGCCGCGGCCGGCGTCGGAGCGACGCCCGAGATATCCTCGAGCCGGCGGGTATGGCGCACCTCGCCCGTTGCGACGTCGATGATCATGGCAAGCGCGCCGCGCGAACTGGTCACCGCAGCGAATTCGCCCGCGCTGTCGCACGCAACCGAACTGATGTAGCCGGAGAGGTCTCTCTCGATCGCGGGCGGCAGTGCGATCTTTGCGAGCGGGCTCTGGCGGCGATGGCGATAGACCAGCG
>CAZKZT010000446.1:0-2841 GCA_964557265.1 uncultured Hyphomicrobium sp. | reverse complement strand
CGAAATGACAGACGAGTCCCCGCCTGCCTACACCACGCCGGCCTTTTCCAGCACCGCGTGCAGCAGCACGTCGGTGCCGGCAGTCGCCCATTCAGGCTTCATGTCTTCGCTTTCGTTGTGGCTGATGCCGTCGACGCAGGGCGTGAAGATCATCGCAGCCGGCGCGACGCGGGCGATGTAGACGGCGTCGTGCCCTGCGCCGGAGGTGATTTCGCGTGTCGAATAGCCGAGCTTCGTCGCGGCCTTGCGCACGGCGGCGACGCAGCTTTCCTCGAACGGTTGCGGCGGGAAGTCGGCGACCATCTTGAGCTCGCTCTGGACGCCTGTTTTTGCAGCGATCTCCTCGAAGCCTGCGCGCAGCGCCTTGTCCATCGAGATCAGCTTCTCCGCGTCCGGGTGGCGGAAGTCGACGGTGATGAAGACGCGGCCGGGGATCACGTTGCGGGAGTTGGGATAGACCTCGACCATGCCGCAGGTGGCGCACGCGGCGGGATCGTGGTCGTGGCCGATCTTGTTCACGAGCTCGACGATGCGGGCGGCGGCGAGCAGCGCGTCTTTGCGCCGGTTCATCGGCGTCGGCCCGGCGTGGCTTTCGACGCCGGTCAGCGTGATCTCATACCATTTCTGCCCATTGGCGGCGGTGACGATGCCGATGTCGATGCCCTCTTCCTCGAGGATGGGGCCTTGCTCGATGTGCAACTCGAACAGGGCGTGGATGGGCCGGCCGCCGACCGGTTCGGGGCCGACGTAGCCGATGCGGGACAGTTCATCGCCGAACGCCTTGCCTTCGGGGTCCTTCGTCGCGAGCGCCTCTTCGAGCGTGATGACTTGTGCGAACACGCCCGACGCGATCATCGCTGGCGCGAAGCGTGAGCCTTCCTCGTTGGTCCACATGCAGATCTCGACCGGATGGCGTGTCTTGATGTCGAGGTCGTTGAGTGAACGTACGACTTCGAGCGCGGCCATCACGCCGAGCGCGCCATCGAACTTGCCGCCCGTTGGCTGCGTGTCGAGGTGGCTGCCGATCATGACCGGCGGCAAGCTGTCGTCGGTCCCCGCACGGCGCGCGAACATCGAGCCCATGCGGTCGATCTTGATGCTGCAGCCCGCCTTCCGGCACCACGACGCGAACAGATCGCGCGACTGCCGATCGAGGTCGGTCAGCGTCAATCGGTTAACGCCGCCCTTCGGCGTCGCGCCGATCTGGGCCATCTCCATCAGGCTGTCCCACAGCCGCTTGCCGTCGATCCTCAGGTTGCTGTCTGCGCTCATGGCTTGCCTATTTTGATCTCGATCAAGCGAGCCGCCCGTAGGCAGCCCTTTAAGCCGCAGGCCCTGGCACTATTCTGCGCATGACCGTCCGGCGCCAATCGACTATTGCCATTCGTGGCGGACAATTGGAAGCTGGAAGCATAGGCACCATGCCCGATCGAAGGCATGGCTGATGGATGTCCGCAGGCGGCGGACCGGGGAGCGAGAACGACCGAAGGACGCACCTTGTCGAACGAACCTCGAATGAAGCATCTGCACCGGACCTGAATTCATCATGAGCAAAGACGTTATCGTCCTCGGCGCCGGAATGGTCGGCGTTTCAACAGCGCTGCACCTGCAGCAGCGCGGCCGCTCCGTGGCGCTGGTCGATCGCAACGGCGTCGCCAATGAAACTTCCTACGGCAACGCCGGCATCATCCAGCGCGAAGGCATCGTGCCGTATCTCTTCCCGCGTGAATGGTCGACGATCCTGCGCCATGCGCGCAACCAGTCGACGGAAGCAGCCTTCCAGTGGTCGTCGCTGCCGAGCATCGCGTCGTGGATGTTCAAGTACTGGCATTGGTCGACCGAAGCCGGAATGCATTCCACCGCGCGCGCCATGGCGCCGATCGTGACGCGCTGCGTCGACGAGCACGAAGCGTTCATGAATGAAGCCGGCGTGATCGGCATGATCCGCAAGACCGGTTATCTACGCCTCTATCGGACCCAGCAGGAACTCGACAAGGCGATCAAGGAAGACGTGGCCGTGAAGGCCCAGTACGGCGTCGTCGCCAAGCCGCTGACAGCCGCCGAGCTGAGCGAGATGGAACCGCATCTGAAGCCGATCTATGCCGGCGCCGTATTCCTGCCTGATCCGGCGAGCGTCGGTGATCCGGGGGCGCTCGGCAAGGCGTACGGCGACCTCTTTGCGCGCAAGGGTGGCGCGGTGCTCGAGGGCGAGGCCCGCTCGCTCGCCCGCGATGGCGCCGGTTGGAAGGTTGCCACGCGCGACGGCTGGATCTCGGCGCCGAACGTCGTGATTGCGCTGGGCCCCTGGTCGGGCGCTGTAACGAAGGCGCACGGCGTCAGCGTGCCGCTCGGCTGGAAGCGCGGCTATCACATGCATTACCGCGCGCAGGGCAACGCCACACTGGGCCGTCCGACGATCGACGCATCGGTCGGGTTTGCCATGGCGCCGATGACGAAGGGTATCCGCATCACCACCGGCGCCGAGTTTGCGACGATCGATGCGCCGGCGAATCCCGTCCAGCTCGAGCGCGTCGAGCCGCTCGCGCGTGCAGGATTCCCTCTCGCCGAGCGCGTCGAGGATGTGCCGTGGCTCGGACGGCGTCCGACGATGCCGGACATGCTGCCGGTGATCGGCGAAGCAGCCAAGCAGAAGGGCCTCTGGATGAACTTCGGCCATCATCACCTGGGCTTCACGCTCGGGCCGGTGACGGGCCGTCTGCTCGCCGAGATGATGACCGGCGAGAAGACCTTCACGGATCCGACGCCCTATCGCGCCGAGCGGTTCTGAGCGCGGCGGCATACGCAAACGTCGACGCAAGCTCCCGCCCCTCATGCTAACCT
>CAZKZT010000445.1:0-2853 GCA_964557265.1 uncultured Hyphomicrobium sp. | reverse complement strand
TCGAGCGTGAAGCGGGCGGCAATCGACGAGATGGCGCGCTCGCCCATGGCACGGCGCGCCTCGCCGGTGAGCGTGAGGGCTTCCGCGAGTGCCGCTGCGAGCGCGGGCACGTCGCGGGGCGGCACATGCCAGCCGGTCGCTTCGGCAGGCGGCACGCGCGGCGGTGCGAGCACGATCTCGGGCGGCGCGCCGATGTCGGTGGTGATGGTCGGGCAGCCTACGGCGAGCGCCTCGGCAGCCGCGCGACCGAACGCTTCCGGTTCGATGGAGCCGACCACCGTGACGTGTGCGGTCGCATAGGCGGCGGCAACATCATCGACATGGCCGACGAGACGGACGCGATCGGCGACGCCGCGTTCGGCGGCGAGGGTGCGCAAGCCGTCCGCGTAGTCGTCGCGTCCCTGCGCGTCACCGGCGAGGATCAGCACCGCGTCGCCGAGGCGGCCTTCCGCATGCAACTGCGCGATGGCCTCGATCGCGAAGCGCTGGCCTTTCCAGGTCGTCAGCCGCGCCGCTTGCAGGATCAGCCGCTGGTCGGGAGGCACGCCCCACGCGGAGCGCAGCGCTTGCTTGCGGGTGTCGTCGATCGCTGCGGGAGAAAAGCGGGCAATATCGACGCCGCGTGGAATGACGTGCGGGGTGCCTGCGAGCGCGCCATAGCGCGAGACGATGAGGTCGGAGGTGTATTGCGAGTTCGCGATCACGGCGGCGCCGCGCACCATGACGCTGTTGTAGAGCCGTTTGAGGCGGCCGCGCTCGCCGTAGGCGCCATGGTAGGTCGTCAGGAACGGGATGCCGGTGCGCCGCGCCGCGATCAGCGCGCTCCAGGCAGGCGCGCGGCTGCGCGCATGGAGAAGCGACACGCCGCGCGCTTTCGCAAGCGCTGCGAGGTGCCGTGCATTCGCGTAGAGGGTTGCCGGGTTCTTGGCATCGACCGGCAGCGTGATGATCTCGCCGCCGAGGGCGGTGATGCGATCCGCCATGCGCCCGCCCTCGGTCACGACCAGCGCGCGGCCGCCCGCGCGGATCACGGCTTCCGCGATCTCGATCGTCGAGAGCTCCGCACCGCCGGTGTCGAGCCGCGGGATGATCTGGAGTATGGTCGGCGGCTGATTGGCCATGCGTTCCGGTCGCTGCTGAAGAGGCGCGAGCCGCCCAACGCCGTGAATGGCTCGAAGGAAGGGGTTATAGGATGGTCGAAGCGGAAGCTCAATTTCTGACCGTCGGCGAAGAAGCGGCCAGCCGACGCATCGCCTACATTGCCGATCCTGGGACAGCAGGGCGAGGGCCGGGGGTGTTCTGGCTGTCGGGCTTCAAATCCGAGATGATCAGCACCAAGGCGTCGGTGCTGGCGGAATGGGCGCGCGCGCGCGGCTTGCCGTGCACGCGGTTCGATTATTCAGGTCATGGTCAGTCGGGCGGCGATTTCGAGGACGGCACGATCGGCGCGTGGCTCGCCGAGGCGCTGGCGGTGTTTCGCGGTGTCACCACGGGTCCGCAGATCCTGGTCGGCTCGAGCATGGGCGGTTATATCGCGCTGCTGTTGTTGCGGGCGCTGCTGCGCGATCACCCGCAGGATGCCGCGCGGATCAAGGCGCTGCTGCTGATTGCACCTGCCTGGGACATGACCGAACGGCTGATGTGGGCACGCTTCTCCGATAGCGTGAAGAAGGAAATTACGGAGACGGGTGTTTACAAGCGCCCGTCGGCCTACGGTGACGGCGACTACGCGATCACGCGGCGGTTGATCGAAGAGGGGCGCGACCATCTGATCGGGACATCACCGTTCGATCCCGGCCGGCCGATCCACGTTCTGCACGGACTGCTCGATCCGGATGTGCCGTGGGAGCACACGCTCGATCTCGTTGCGCATCTCTCAGGCGATCATGTGCGCGTCTCGGCGGTGCCGGATGGCGAGCACCGCCTGTCGCGGCCCGAGGATCTGGACCTGATGACCCGGACGCTCGACGAGCTGGCTTCGTTGCCGTGACCTACCAGCGGCTGCGGCGCGGTGCGAATGCGGCGTGAGGTTCGCGGTCGAGACGGCTCTCGACCGTCATCCCGAAAACATCGACCGGCAGGCGCGCGGCCGCGGTCTCGGGGATAACCCACATCTTGTAGCCATCGCCTTCGATCGCGCCGGTGCAGGCGAGGCGGTGGTCGGTGCCACGGCATGTGGACAGCGTCTCGATCGTCTCGGGTGCGCGGCGGTCGTGGCGGAGCACGCGAATGTCGACGGGCTGCACCTCAGCCGGCAGCGCGCCGATCTCGACGTCACGGAAGACGCAGGTGTAGGCGCGGTTGCAGGCGCCGGCGCGACGGCCGATCGCGTTGCCGAAGCGGGTCGCGCGGCGGCCCGGCAGGAATGTCGCGGGGTGATGCGGGCCGTTGCTGACATAGCAGCCGTCCGCGATGCACAGGATCGGATCCATGCTCTCGTGGCGGCGGCCACGCTGCGAGCTCGGATCCATTTGCAGCAGCACGGTGACGCGGCCGCTGTAGCGCGTATCGCCATAGTCGCGCGACGGGATGTCGGCGGCCTGATGAACTTCGGGCGCAGCGGATGCGGCTGGCGCCTGCCCGATCGCGGGCGTCGATGCGGGCGGCGGGACCATGCCGAGGCGGCCGATTGCGCCTTCGGGTGTGTTTGCGTGACGTGCCATGTGTTGCTCGCGGATGGCGCGCAACGTCGCTGCAACGCGCTCCACCTCGGCGTCGGCCTCGAGGCGTGCGACGCGGCGCGCTTCCTCTTCCGTTGCGCGCTTGATGGCGCGCTGCGCGTCATCCGCGCGACGTGTTTCCTCGGCCGCGGCCTTTTCAGCCGCAATGCGCAGTGCTTCGTTGGCCTGACGG
>CAZKZT010000444.1:0-2859 GCA_964557265.1 uncultured Hyphomicrobium sp. | reverse complement strand
AGCGTCGCCGAAAGGGCATTCCGATCCTGTCCCGGGTTTGGAATATCGATGCTGTGCTTTTTTCCGGCGTCATGCGCCAGATTGCCAGCCCCAATACGTCAAGCTCGGCGCCTGCCCTCAGTTCTTTGCTTTCCATGCACGGATCGATGCGAGGGCGAAACGGATGTGGCTCTCGGCGTCGGATGCGGTGTGTGCCGCGTGGATCTTGGCGTCGGGGGTGATCACGTAGGATGTGCGGCTGGCGAAGATGCGGTCGGCCCCATCGCGCGCCGCGTCGTAGGCGCGCACGACCCGGCCCTCCGGATCCGCGCCGACCGGGAACTTGTCGCGGCACTCCAGGCGTGAAAACGCGCGCTGTGTCTCGATCGTATCGGTCGAAATGCCGATCACCGTCGCGCCGAGCGCCTCGAACTGATCCATCGCCTCGGCGAACTGACGGGCTTCTTCCGTGCACACTGACGTGAAGCTCTTCGGATAGAAGTAGACCACGGCCGGTCCCTTCCTGAGGACTTCCGTGAGCCGGAATGTAATGTCCTTGCCGCCGAGCGCGGCGGGGATCGAAATGGCGGGCGCGGGAGAACCGGCGCTCAGCTCAGCCCTGGCCGCAGGCGACATAAACGCCAGGAGGCCGATCGTCAGCATATGTGCGAAGACTCTCATTCGGATTTCCTTCGGCGTTCGGGCGCGTCGTGCGAGGAAGGTAGTGCGAGGGCCGAGGCGGGGCCAATGACAATTGCGACACTGGATCAATGGGGCGGCTGTGACGCTCCGGCACCATCGTCGACCTCCCGCTTTGCCACGGCGGACGCCGCGACCTACAACATCGGATCATCGCGAACCACAGATTCGCGCGTGCGGCTCGATATCACCATGGTTTCATGACCGACCTCACCATTGTCCTGATCCTTCTTATCGCGACTGTCGGGATGTTTGCCCTCAATCGTCCGCGTATGGACGCCGTCGCGCTGATCATGCTGGTGGCGCTGCCGCTGACGGGCGTTATCACCGTGCAGGAAGCGCTCAGCGGCCTCAGCGATCCCAACATCCTCCTGATCGCGGCGCTCTTCGTGATTGGCGAGGGGCTGGTCCGGACCGGCGTCGCACAACGCATGGGCGATCTGCTGATCCGCCATGCCGGTCACAATGAAGTGCGCCTGATCACGCTGCTGATGCTGATCGTCGCGGGCGTCGGCTCGTTCATGAGTTCGACCGGCGTGGTGGCGATCTTCGTTCCGATCGTGCTCAGGATCGCCGCCAACACCGGTATCGCGGCGGGGCGCCTGATGATGCCGCTCAGCATGGCCGCTCTGATCAGCGGCATGATGACCCTCGTCGCGACGGCCCCGAACCTCGTCGTCAACAGCCAGCTCGTTGCCAAGGGACACGACGGCTTCAATTTCTTCGCCTTCTCGCCGTTCGGGATCCCGATCCTGATCCTCGCCATCGCCTACATGATGTTCGCGCGCCGCTGGCTGGCGCCTGGGGATAGGGCCGCGAAAGGCGTGGCGCGCCCGCGCCTCTCCGAGTGGATCGAGGAATATGATCTGGCCGAGCGCGAGCATCGGCTGCGCGTCACAGCGGACTCGCCCTGGGTCGGCAAGCGCCTCGGCGAGCTTGATCTGAGAGCCGCCGCCGGCATCAACATTCTCGCCATCGATCGTCCGACACGTTTCGCACGCGAGATCTTGCGTCCGGAGGCGAACACCGCACTCGCCGTGGGCGATGTGCTGTTCCTCGATGCCTTCAATCCCGATACGTCGATCGACGTCATCTGCCGTGACTTCGGACTGCAGCGGCTGGCGCTCTCCGGCAACTACTTCGCGGATCAGGCGCAGCATATCGGAATGGCCGAGCTGATGATCCTGCCGGGATCGAACATGATCGGCGGCAGCGTCGTCGATGCTTGTTTCCGCTCGCAATATGACCTCGCCGTCATCGGTATCAAGCGCGGCGCGACGGCCCTCGAAGGTCCTGTCGCCCGAGAACCGCTGGCCATCGGCGATACGCTGCTCGTGGTGGGCCCCTGGCGTGCCATCCGCCGCGTGCAGTCGGATCGGCACAACCTCATCGTGCTGCGGGTGCCGGCCGAGCTGGACGATGTCATCGAGGTGCCCTCGCGTGCGCCTGCCGCGATCGCGATCCTCGCGCTGGTGGTGGCGGCGATGGCAACCGGCATCGTTCCCAACGTCCTTGCCGCGCTGATCGGCTGTCTGCTGCTCGGCGCGTTCGGCTGTGTCGACATGGAGCGCGCTTACGCCTCGATCCACTGGCCGACGCTGCTGGTGATCGTCGGTATGTTGCCGTTCTCGATCGCGCTGCAGAAGTCCGGTGGCACCGATCTCGCGGCGCAAGCGCTGATCGGTCTGGTCGGCGAGGCGGGGCCGCGCGCCACGCTGGCGGCCATCTTCGTCGCGACGGCGGTTCTCGGTCTCTTCATCTCCAACACCGCGACCGCCGTGCTGATGGCGCCGATTGCCATGACGGTCGCGTCCGCGATGGACGCGTCGCCTTATCCGTTCGCGATGACGGTGGCGCTCGCGGCCTCCACCGCCTTCATGACGCCGGTGTCGTCGCCCGTGAACACGCTGGTCGTTGGTCCCGGCAACTATCGCTTCGGTGATTTCGTGCGGATCGGTACCCCGTTCGCGTTCATCGCGCTCATTGCGACGGTGGTGCTGGTGCCGCTCGTGTTTCCGTTCAGGTAGCGGCCTGTGGCCCTGCGTCAGCGCGTCACAAAGCTGCCGCACGAATCAGGCGAATTGCTCCCATGACGACGGGGACGGCACTGCCTCTACTGCTCCCGGCACTCAGGAACCTCGGACTATGACGGTCCGGGGTTCTGTTGGTTTTGGGGCAGGC
>CAZKZT010000443.1:0-2870 GCA_964557265.1 uncultured Hyphomicrobium sp. | reverse complement strand
GCGTGAGGTAGCCGGTCTCACTGACGCGCACGAGGCGATCGTCGATTTCGATTTCACCGGAGTGGACAGCGCGCGAGACAAGGCGGCGGGCCGGGATGAGGAAGAAGGTTGCCAGCAACAGCAGTCCCGCGACCACCTGCAGCGTCACCATCGGCTGGGCGATGGCGCGGTTGAGCGCCTCGGGTTCGCTCAGAGCCTGCGACGTTACGAGAAACATGCCGCCGCACAGCGACAGCACCATCGACATCGCGGTCACGAGGCCCAGCGTCGTCCGCCAGTTGCCGCCCGCCCGGCCAACACGGATCAGGCACACATTGTCATTCGACGCCGTCGCGGCGCCTGCCTCGGCCAACATGGCTGAATTTCCCGGGATTCGATTCGTCCGAACACGTTAGCTTTTTGAGTCTAACGGCGAGTTAATCATTCACGCCACGACCTATCATGAACCGCCGCATAGGCAACACTGACAACCGGTTCACGTTAGCGTGTGGAGCTGATTTCAGGCTTACGCGGGCGACGTGTCCGCATCCGGCGGCGGCTCGTCGTCGTCGTCCGATGGCTCGGGCAGAATGACCACCGCCGAGCGGCCCGCGAGGTCGACCTCGGGAACGAAGGCGTCGGTGAAAGGGAGCAGCTCGGTCCGCTTCGATCCGCCGATCGCGATTTCGAGCAGATCGCCGGCACCGAAATTATGGACGCCGACGACGCGTCCGATCACGGCACCGTCCGGCGACTTGGCGGCAAGCCCGATCAGGTCTGCGTGGTAGAACTCGCCATCGTCCGCGGGCGGCAGCTGTTTGCGGCGGATGTAGAGGTCGAGCCCGGCGAGCGCTTCGGCCTCATTGCGGTCCGTGACATCGGCGATCCGCACGATCACGCCCTTCGGCGTGACGCGCACGACACGCAGCTTGAAGGTGCGCTTGCCGTCGGCGGAGGCGAGGGCTCCATAGGAGCCGATCGCCTCCGGCGCGCCGGCGTACGAACGCACGAGCACGTCGCCACGGATGCCATGGGCGCCAATGATGCGCCCGAGCAGGATGTGCTCGCTGTCTGCCAAGCTGCCGGCCTGACCTTACGCCGACGGCTCGGCGCTGGCAGCAGCCTCGGCGGCCTTCGCTGCGGCTTCGGCAGCGGCGGCTTCACGCTCGAGGCGCTTCTTGCCGGGCTTCGCCTTCTCCGGGTTATTGCGCGGCGTGCGCTTCAGGAGACCGGCGGCATCGAGGAAGCGGGCGACGCGGTCGGTCGGCTGTGCGCCGACGGACAGCCAATGCTTGGCGCGGTCGAGATCGATCTTGACGCGGTCGGCGTGATCCTTCGGCAGCATCGGGTTATGGGTGCCGATCTGCTCGATGTAGCGGCCATCGCGCGGCGAGGCGGCCTCGGCAACGACGATGTAGTAGTACGGACGCTTCTTGGCGCCACCGCGCGAGAGGCGGATCTTTACGGACATGGCAGGTCTCCTGGTTTCGATCTGTTTGCTTGTTTGTCGATCAACGTCATTTCATTTTGTACTCGCGGGGTGCCGCCAGACGTCGGCGACGGCCCCCCGCAATTCGATTGCTCTCTCGCGCTTGGCGCCGAGACGTTCGGCGACTTTCTGCGACGGCTTGTTCGCGGCGGCGATCAGGCTGATGGCAGTGGTCCAGCCGAGCTGCTCGTAGGCATAGGTGCGCGCGGCGAGTGCCGCTTCGGTCGCGTAACCCTTGCCGCGCGCGACGGGCGCGAGACCCCACATGACCTCGGGTTCGGGCCAGCCGTAGGGGCTCCACAGGCCGCTGTAGCCGACCCAATTGCCGGTCGCCTTTTCCTCGATGACCCATGAGCCGTAGCCACGCATCTGCCAGTGGCCCATCTGCGTCGCCATGCGCCGCCAGGTATCCTCGACGCTGCACACGCCGCCGATGAAGCGTGCGCTTGCCTCGTCGGCGAGGAGGGCCGCGAACGGCGCATGATCCTGCTCGGTCCAGCCGCGCAGTCGCAGGCGCTCGGTTTCGAGGACGGGTGCCATCGCTATTTCTTCTTTCCGGGCAGTCCGGGCAGCGTGAACCGCGGGCCGCCACCGCCGAGACCGGGAAGGCCCGGCAGACGCGGCATCGCCTTGCCGCCACCGAGGCCCGGCAGCGACGGTGCCGGCGCTTTGCCGCCCGCACCCGCAGCGCCAAGCTGGTCGCGCACGTCCTTCGGCAACTGCTCCAGTGCCTTCGGATCGAGACGCGCAAGCTCGGCTTGCATCTTCTCCATCTCGGCGCCACTCGGCATTCCCGCGCCGCCGCCGAGCCCGAAGGCGCCGGCCATGCGCTGCATCATGCCTTTGTTCTTGCCCATCATCTTCATCATGTCCGCCATCTGGCGGTGCATTTTGAGGAGACGGTTGACCTCGTCCGGGCGCGTGCCCGAACCCGACGCGATGCGCCGCTTGCGCTTGCCATCGAGAATTTTCGGATGGCGGCGCTCGTAGGGGGTCATCGACGAGATGATCGCCCCCTGGCGCGTGATCGTCTTGTCGTCGAAGCTGGAGGCGGCCATCTGCTGCTTGATCTTGCCCATGCCGGGCATCATGCCCATCAGGCCGCCCATGCCGCCGAGCTTCTGCATCTGCTTGAGCTGTTCGGCGAGATCTTCGAGATCGAACTCGCCTTTGCGCATCTTCTGCGCGATCGCCTGCGCCTTCTCGGCGTCGATCGTCTGGGCGGCCTTCTCGACGAGGCTGACGACGTCGCCCATGCCGAGGATGCGGCCTGCAATGCGCTGCGGGTGGAAATCCTCGAGCGCATCCCACCGTTCGCCGACGCCGATCAGCTTGATCGGCTTGCCGGTGACGGCACGCATCGACAGCGCCGCACCGCCGCGGCCATCGCCGTCGACGCGGG
>CAZKZT010000442.1:0-2873 GCA_964557265.1 uncultured Hyphomicrobium sp. | reverse complement strand
CTCGGCACGCCGCGCACCTTCTGGCTGAGCGCGAGCTTCAAGTACTGATCTCGACCTGCAGCCACGCTGAAGGTTGGACAAATCAGGTTGCCGGGCTCGCCCGGCAACCTCTTGCTTTTAGAGGCGAGGATGCTTGTAACGATTCCGGATGTGCTGACCCGCGATGAGGTCGCCCACATCCGCCGCGTACTCGAAACTACGCCCTGGCACGATGGCCGCACGACCGCCGGCGATCAGGTTGTCGGCGTCAAGAACAACCTGCAGGTGCCGCTGAACTCGCCAGAGGCGCAGGAACTCGGAAATATCATTCTGCAGGCGCTCGGCCGCAATCCGACTTTCACCACTGCGGCACTGCCGCTGCGCGTACTGCCCCCAATGTTCAATCGCTACGATGTCGGCATGACGTTCGGCGCACACGTCGACAACTCGATCCGGGCGCTCCCGAACGGTCAGCGCTTGCGCACGGACGTTTCTTCGACGTTGTTCCTCACGCCGCCCGAGGACTACGACGGCGGCGAGCTTGTGGTGCATGACACCTACGGTGCGCACAAGGTCAAGCTGCCGCCGGGGCACATGGTCGTCTATCCAGCGACGAGCCTCCATAGTGTTACGCCAGTAACGCGCGGAAGCCGCTGGAGCGCAGTGTTCTGGACGCAGTCGATGGTCAAGGACGATTGGCGCCGTCACATGCTCTACGATCTCGATCTGGCGATCATCCGGACCCGCACTCAGCTACCGAATGACGATCCCGCCGTGAACGCGTTGATGGCGCACTATCACAACCTGCTCCGCCACTGGTCGGAGATGTGATGGCGGCGATCGCTCAAACGGCATCACGGCGACGGTGTGGGCCATGAGCGAGCGGCGCGCCGCGCAGCCCGTGCCGCCGGATGTCGTTTCGGTGGCGGACTACGAGCGCCACGCGCGCGAGCGGCTCCCTGACGACGTGTGGGCTTACATCGCCGGCGCCGGTGCAGACGGCCTGACACAACGCTGGAACCGGGAAGCCTTCGACGCGCAGCGCCTTTCCGGACGCGTGCTGGCCGACATGAGGGATGCATCGACGGCCAGCACGCTTTTCGGCGCGGCGCTGCCGTTTCCGATTTTGGTGGCGCCCGTCGCGCATCAGAAACTCGTTCATCCTGACGGAGAACACGCGACGTTGCTCGGCGCAGCGGCTGTCGGCGCGTGGATGACCGTCAGCACGTTGTCGAGCGTGCTGTTGGAGAACATCGCCGAGGGGGCGCAGACGACGCTTTGGTTCCAGCTCTACCTGCAGGTCGAGCGCGAGGACACGCTGCGCCTCGTTCGCCGCGCGGAGGCGGCTGGCTATAAGGCGCTGGTCGTCACGGTTGATGCGCCGGTGAATGGTGTCCGCAACGATGAGCAGCGTGCCGGATTCCGGCTGCCGCCCAGCGTGCGGCCGGTAAACATCGAGGGTTTTGCTGGACCGACGCCACGCGCCGGACCGGGCGAGAGCCCCGTGTTCAAGGGACTGCTCGACCGTGCGCCAACCTGGGCGGATATCGCCTGGCTGCGCAAACAGACGCGCCTTCCGATCCTGCTCAAAGGTATCGTGAGTCCGGCTGACGCGACGCATGCGCTTGCGGAAGGCGCTGATGGACTCATTGTCTCGAACCACGGCGGCCGTACGCTCGATACCTTGCCGGCGAGCCTCCATGCGCTCGAAGCGGTGGCGGCGGTGGCGCGCAACCGTGTGCCGGTGCTGATGGATGGTGGCGTCCGGCGCGGTACCGATGTGCTCAAGGCATTGGCGCTTGGTGCCACGGCCGTCATGATCGGGCAGCCGATCCTCCATGCTCTGGCTGTCGCCGGACCCATCGGCGTCGCGCATCTGCTGACAATCCTGCGCGCGGAGTTCGAGGTCGCGATGGCGTTGACGGGCTGCGCGTCGCTCGGCGGAATCGATCGCGGTGTGTTGTGGCCGCCCGCAAGTTGCCGAGGCGGTGATGTCTGATCCGGCCAACAACGGTGATGGGCGGATGGGCCAAAAGCCGGTGTTCGAATGGCATTCGACGGCCGCCTTTTCCGCGCGGCTTGAGACGGATCCGCGCTTCGTCGCGGAGCAGTTGCAGCGCGCGGCGGCGCATGGCGAGCCGGCGGCGCAGCTCGGTTGGGCACACGCGCTTCTCGAGGGGCACGGTACGGCGCGCGATCCCGAGGCGGCTTTCCGCTGGTTTCAGATCGCGGCACAGTCCGGCGGCAGCGATGCGATTAACATGGTCGGCCGCTGCCACGAGGTCGGCTGGGGCACTCCGGTCAATCTCGCGCAGGCGGCCCGTGCCTATCGTGTGGCGAGCGACATGGGGCACGCCTGGGCACAGTTCAATCTGGCCTCGCTGATATTGCACACCGGCGATGACGACGGCAGTCGTGATGAGGCGCTGTCACTGTTCGTGCGAGCCGCGCGGGGCGGCAATGCGAAAGCGATGACGATCATCGGCCAGGCGTGTGAGGAAGGATGGCGGGCAGCACCGAAGCCCGCTGCCGCCCGGCGCTGGTATCTGCGGGCTGCGCGGCGCGGCTGTTTTCGCGGCAGCTTCAACAGCGCGCGTCTGTCGATGGACGATGGAGATGTCGATGGCGCGGTCGTTTGGCTGCGGCGTGCGATTGGAGCCGGGCCGAAGCGGTTCTGCGAGGAGCTCGGCGACTATCTTGCAACCCATCCTGATGCGCGCCTGCGCGAGGTGTCCGCCCAGGCCTATGCGCAAGCGCGTGCGGCCCGAGCTGGCCCGCCGCCGCAGGGGCCAATTCCCGCCGAGGTCCTGGCTGTGGACCCGCAGCCCTCGCTTTCACCGTTGGACCGCGGCCGTCGCTCGCTGCGGCGGATGGTCGGGGCACTGACGGGCGTC
>CAZKZT010000441.1:0-2875 GCA_964557265.1 uncultured Hyphomicrobium sp. | reverse complement strand
GCGCTTGCTCGACGGCGCTGATTCCGCCAGAGGCTGACGGGCGCTAGAGCTGGATCGATTGTAAGCGTTCGCCGCGATGTGTCGTTGGACCGCGGAGCGGTCCGGAGGGTGAATTCGGCTCACCTTGCGCTGTTGTCAAACAGCATCACTCGGGCCGTATTCCTTGCCGGACAATGATTTAGTGCGCGCGGTGGTTGCGGAATGTGCACTCGCCTGCATACCTTGTCGTAATAGTGAGAAACGTCTGTCGCAATTTGCCTTCTAGTCTCGGCGGATTGCTTGTTCCCGCGTACAGGTGTTGTGACATGAGTACCCATGTGATGCCGGGCGATTTCGGCCCCGTCATACCCGGCGTTCGTGCTCCGGGACTTTTCCAGCTCGGACGGATCGGTATCGATGACTGGTCGGACGTCCGCTACGTCCACGCGATGTCGTTTCGCACCTTCGTCGCGCCGCGCGTCACCCACGCGTTCACCGAAACCTTCCTGGCGGGGCTCGACTCGCCCGCTTACGCAATCCAGCTCGGCAGCGCCGCGCTGACCGGCGCCTGGCTCGACGGCCAGCTTGCCGGGACCGCGGGCTGGCGGGCCGAGGCCAGCAGCGATCGTGTCGCCGAGATCGAGGGGCTGTATGTGAGCCCGCTGTTTGCGTTCATGGGGATCGGTTCGGCGCTGCTCGCGTCCGTCGAGAATGAGGCGCGGGGTGCGGGCTATGACACGCTCTCAGCGACCGTGCCGCTTGCGGCAGCCTCGTTCCTGATGCGGTTCGGCTACGAGGTATCTGAACAGCTTCCGCATCCCGCCCTGGTCATGGACGATGTGACGGTCGTCGTGATGCGCAAGCGCGAGGCCATCGCGGCGATTGACGCGTGACGTGATCAGCGCGTCTGGCCGTTCAGGCGCGCCTCGGCACGCGCGCGGCCGATGAGCGGCAGAAGCGCACGCAATTCAGGTCCAGCTTCGCGCGCGGTGAGTGCGAGACGAAGCGGATGAAACAGCGCCTTGCCTTTGAGGCCTGTGGCCTCGCGCACGGCGGCCGTCCATTTCCCCCATGTCTCTGCGTCCCACGGCTCGGGCGGGAGCAAGCCGGCGGCGGCGGCGCAGAATGCAGCATCTTCGATGTGCGGCGCCAGCGGCCCTTCGATAACATCGATCCACGTGCGCACGTCGCCGAGCGTCGCGATGTTGCCATGCACGGCATTCCATACCGCCTCGGAGACGGTGAGGCCGGCGGCCTCGAGCTGCGGGGCGACCGCATCGTAAGGCAGCATGTGCAGCAGGCGCGCATTGAGCCCGCGTAGTTCCTCGATGTCGAAACGGCCAGGTGCGCGTGACAGCTTGGCAAGATCGACGTGCGTCGCGAGCGCGTCGAGCGAAGGATAGGGCGCAACCGCTTCCGACGTACCGAGCAGTGCCGCGTGGCAATCAACGGCGAGCGGCTCCAGCCCTTCAGCGCGCAAGCTCTCGACGGACAGGTCGCCGAGTCGCTTCGACAACGCCTGCCCATCCGCTCCGATCAGCAGGCTGTGGTGAGCAAACGTCGGCGGTTCGGCGTAGAGCGCTTCGAACAGCTGGATCTGGACAGCGGAGTTGGTGACGTGATCCTCGCCGCGGATGATGTGGGTGATCGCGAAGTCGATGTCATCGACGACACTGGTGAAAGTGTAGAGCGGCGTGCCATCGGCACGGATCAGCACCGGATCGGATAACGAGCCGACATCGACCGTCTGCTCGCCGCGCACGACATCATGCCAAGAGACGAGCGTTGGCAGCGGTGCGAGGCCGCGTGACGCGTCGGTGTTGGCCAGGAAGAATCGCCAGTGGGGCGTTTCACCGCCAGCGATGCGCTGGGCGATTTCATCGGGAGTGAGCTTGAGCGCGGCGCGATCGTAGATCGGCGGCAGGCCACGGGCGCGCTGGCGGGCGCGGCGACGTCCGAGTTCGTCCTCGGTCTCGAAACACGGATAGAGCCGGCCCGCCTTCTTCAGCGCGGCGGCAACTTCCTCATAGCGCGCCATGCGGTCGGACTGGCGCGCTTCGCGGTCCCACACGAGGCCGAGCCAGGTGAGGTCCGCGCGGATCGCATTCGCGAACGCTTCAGTCGAGCGTGTGCGATCAGTATCGTCGAGCCGCAGCATGAAGCTGCCGCCATGGCGACGCGCGAACAGCCAGTTCAGCACCGCGGTGCGGATGTTGCCGATGTGCAGGCGCCCGGTCGGGCTCGGCGCGAAGCGGACGGAGACGGTCATGGAAAAACCCTTGCCGGGCAGAAGATCGAACGGTGCAGGCGTCGGGAGCTATAACTGCGCTCCATCGGCGTGAATGACTCGGGCATAGCACGGCGGAAGATGGCGAAGCACATCTTCCCGACGGTCCGCGGCTCCAAAATCAAGAGACGTCACCGCCGTCCGCGCGCGGTTGCACGAGTTGTGGCGCGCGTTGGCTCGATGCCGCAACGGGTTGCGTCACCTCCTCGCGGAAGCGGTTGGTGATCGGATAGCGCCGGTCGCGGCCGAAGCTGCGGTTCGAGATCTTGACGCCCGGCGCCGCCTGCCGCCGCTTGTACTCGGCGAGATAGAGCAGCCGCTCGATCCGCTTGACCGTTTCGGGCGCATGCCCACGCGCGACGATGTCGGGCAGCGGCATCTCGTTCTCGACGAGACAGGTCAGGATGTCGTCGAGGACCGGATATGGCGGCAGGCTGTCCTGGTCCGTCTGGTTCTCGCGCAGCTCCGCGGTCGGTGCCTTGGTCAGGATGCGCGGCGGGATCACGACGCCGGCCGGTGCCTTGCCGCCGCGCGGCACGTTCGCGTTGCGCCACGCCGACAGCCGATAGACCTCCATCTTGTAGAGATCCTTGATCGGGTTGAAGCCGC
>CAZKZT010000440.1:0-2884 GCA_964557265.1 uncultured Hyphomicrobium sp. | reverse complement strand
GATCGAGCCGTGCATCGCCCTCCTGAACCGGCTCTGCGTTGCGGCGCCCTGGTGGAAGTGAGGGGCGCCGTCGCCGGCTGCGTGCCCAGGGCTGTGGAGAGCCGCATCATCCCTGGCGCCGGGAGCATTGACTTGCCGCCCGGCGGGGCCATCTCTATGCTACCGACGAAGCGAACGGCGGCGGCCCGATGCCGCCCCAATTCCAGGTTGAGCCCGAGGTTAGACATGAGCGAGCAGGCAGTTCACGACTGGATCCGCAAGCAGATCTCCAGCCACGATGTCGTCCTTTTCATGAAGGGCAACAAGAACTTCCCCCAGTGCGGGTTCTCCGGTCAGGTTGATCAGATCCTGCGCTATCTGGGCGTCGACTATCAGGACATCAACGTGCTCGAGGACATGAGTATCCGCGAGGGTATCAAGTCATTCAGCGAGTGGCCGACGGTTCCGCAGCTCTACGTGAAGGGTGAGTTCGTGGGCGGCTGCGACATCGTGCGCGAGATGTTCCAGGCCGGCGAGCTGCAGGAGATGTTCGCCGAGAAGGGCGTCAAGCACACGGCGGTCGCCTGAGCCGCGCGCGATCGCGCCGACCCTGACCATGATTCCGCCGCCGCCCGCTGACACGTTCCGCGGGCGGCGTTTTGCGTTTACGAAGCGATATTCAAGGCCCAACCGCGTCCAGCGTCACCAGACGAGGCAAAGCAAGGCATGAGCGCGACGGTCGAACCGCGGACATCGCCGGGTGGCGGGACCGTGACCGGTGCAAGCAAGTCGCGTCTCACGCTCGGGGGGCGGCGATTCCTGCTGAGTCTCGCGATCATCGGTGCCAGCATCTCGCTCGCGCTCGGCATCAGCCTGCCGTCGATCAAGCTCACGAAGTTCTATTTCTTCTCGACCGAGTTCTCGCTGATCTCGACGGTGTGGACGCTGATCCAGCGCAACCAGATCTTCCTCGGCACGATCGTCTTCGTCTTCTCGATCCTGCTGCCGGTCTTCAAGATCCTCTACCTGATCATCCTGACGACGATGCCGCTCGAGGTGCTGCAGCGCCAGTACGGGCGCCTGCGCGCGCTCGAATGGCTCGGCAAATGGTCGATGCACGACGTTCTCGTGCTGGCGCTGATGATCTTCTTCCTCAAAGGCCAGGGCATCTACGACGCGCGCAGCCTGTCCGGCGTCTATTTCTTCACGGCGGCGGTCGTGTTCATGATCCTCGCTTATGCGTGGCTCAATCTGTTCGCATTCGCACCGATCCGGGCCGAGCAGATGCGGGCCGAACGCGCGCGGCCGGTCGTCGGCGCGGCGGGCGGGCGATCGGCGGTGCGCAATTTTCTGCTGGCGCTGTTCATCCTCACCGCCGCGATCTGTTTCGCGCTCGGCGTGATCCTGCCGTCGATCCGCTTCACCACGGTCTACGTGTGGACCAACGAGCATTCCGTCGCGACGATCATCTACGCGCTCTACCGCACCAACGAGTACTTCCTCGCTGCCGTGATCGCGACGTTCTCGGTCGTCTTCCCGTTCCTGAAGCTGCTCTACCTGCTGACGCTGTGCCTGTCGCCGAACCTGTCGAGCGAGTTCCGCCAGAAATCGTTCTCGACGATGGAATGGCTCGGCCGTTACTCGATGACCGACGTCATGGTTCTGGCGCTCATGATTTTCTACATGAACTCGTCGGGCTATACGGAAGCGCGCGTGTTGCCGGGCGTCTACTTTTTCGCGGCCGCCGCCTTGATGACCATGTTCGCCTACGGTTGGGCCAACACGCCGCCGCCGCCCATCGATCGCCAACCGCCACGGCCTGCGGGCCCGAGGGAACCGCACAGAGTGCGGGCATCGGGGGCTGAACGACGCATACGCCGTGTGTGAGCCGCGCGGGTTGCCGAGGGCGCCGCTGGCCGGGTAGCCTGTTCCGAGGGAAACGGCCGAACGCGAGGGAACGCAATGACCATCAATCCGGATGCCGGCAAAGTTGTCGAGTTGATCAAGGCGTCGGGGCGTCCGCCCTATCCGACGGTCGGCCACGAAGCCGCCCGGCAGCTCTACGCGGCATCGCGTGCGATCCTTCAGCATGATCCGGCGCCTGTTGCCGAGACGCGCGACCTCGCCGCCGAAGGCCCCGCCGGACCGATCCCGCTGCGGCTCTATCGCGGCACCGGCACCGAGCCCGGCAAGGCGCTGCCGACGCTGATCTACTATCACGGTGGCGGGTGGGTGCTGGGCGACATCGCCAGCCATGATGGTGTCTGCCGCGACCTCGCCAACGCGGCCAAATGCGCGGTCATTTCCGTCGACTATCGCCTCGCGCCCGAGCACAAGTTTCCGGCGGCGGCCGAGGACGCGATCGCCGCTGCCGGGTGGATCGTGAAGAATGCCGCGAGCCTCGGTGTCGATGCGAGCCGTCTGGCTGTGGCGGGTGACAGCGCCGGCGGGAACCTCAGCGCGCTCGTGGCGATCCACGCACGCGACAGCGGCACCTTCAAGCTCAAGCTGCAGGCGCTGATCTACCCCTCCACGGATATGACCACGGCCTATCCGTCGTACGATACGTTCGCCGAACAGCTGCCGCTGACGCGAGAAACGATGGACTGGTTCATCGGTCTTTATCTCGGCAACCGCGCGACCGATGCGCAGGACTGGCGCGCCTCGCCGCTGCGTGCCAAGAGCCTCGAAGGTGTGGCGCCCGCCTTCGTTATCACGGCGGGCCTCGATCCGTTGCGGGACGAGGGCGAGCTGTTTGCGTCGCGCCTCAGGGATGCCGGTGTTGCGGTCACGACCAAGCGCTTCGAGGGCCAGATTCACGGCTTCATCAGCATGGGCAAGATCGTCGAGGACGCGCATGTCTGCGTGCGGGACGTCGCGGCGGAATTGCGGAAGGTGTTTGGTT
>CAZKZT010000439.1:0-2919 GCA_964557265.1 uncultured Hyphomicrobium sp. | reverse complement strand
CAAATACGAGCCGGTCGAGGGCGCGAAAGCGAACGACATCGAGGGCGCGGTGCCCGAGGAAGTCAAAGAGGAGCGCTGGCACCGCTTCATGCAGGCGCAGCAGAAGATCTCCCTCGACATCACGGCATCACGCGTCGGACGCACCGTCGAGGTTCTGATCGACGAAATCGACGAGGATGGCGCTGTCGGCCGCTCGATCTGGGATGCGCCGGAGATCGACGCGTCGGTCTTCTTCGACGATGCGACCGGGCTCTCACCCGGCGACAAGCTGAAAGCAAAGATCGTCGCGGCGGACGAATATGATCTGTGGGCCGAACCCGCGTAATTCGACCGTGGCCGCCGCAGTTGCCAAGCGCCGGAAGCGGTTGAGAAAATAAGGCCAAATGGCGGCAGCCGCCGTACGCATGAATTCTCCGAGTTCATATTGGGTTCATGTTGGAGCGCTTATCGAAGCGCGCTGAAAAGGCGAAGTCTTTGGGGTTCGCCCTTCGAGCGCTTGAATTCGCTCTGTCCAGCGTGCAGCGTCAGGCGTTCCAGCCGTCCGGGAAGGCGGTGCAAATCAAGCTTTGCCGCATTCGGGATGAAACGAGAATTGAAGGATCATCACAGATGAAAAGAACGGTAGTCGCTGCTGCACTCGCGCTCGTCGGTGCAGCGCTCTCGTTTCCCACGACGGCAGGCGCGGCCGTCTTCGCTCCGGCCCAGAGCGTCCTGCGCGATCAGGCGACGTCGGGAATCATCCAGGTTCAGCGCGGCGATCGCGGTGGCCGCGGGCGCGCTGCGCCGTCGCGCGGCAGCGCTCGTCCGGCAGCCCGCCCCTCGGGTCGCGGCGCCGGTCGTCCGTCTGCCGGCCGCTCGGCCTTCCGTCCGGGCGCCGTACGCCCCGGTCGTTCGGGGAACTTCCGGCCGAGCGCCGTTCGTCCCGGCCGTCCCGGCAGCTTCCGTCCGGGCGCCGTCGCGCGTCCGGGTGGCTTCCGCCCCGGCCGTCCGATCTCGGGCCGCCACGTCCGCGGCTTCCGTCCGCAGGGCTTCCGCCGCTGGCACAACCGCCACCTGATCGTGCGGCGCTGGCACCATCGTCCGTACTACGGCCGCATCATCGGTGGCGTAGCCCTCGGCACGCTGCTCGCCGCCACGGCCTACTACGCCTACGCGGATGCCCCGCCGGCCGACGGCCTGTGCTGGTTCTGGGCTGACGATGACGAGACCCAGGGCTACTGGGACTACTGCGTCGATTGATCGATCCCGTCAGCACAACCGCCTCCGATACCGGAAGCGGCCCTGACAGGATGACGAGACAAGGCCGGCCGGACTGATGCGATGGCATCGCTCCGGCCGGCCTTTTGATTCATGAGCCGAGCTGTGCCGACGGCGGCCTCACCGGCGCTGTGAAAGAGGCGTCAAGACGCGGGCAAGCAACACGATCTGCGCCCCGTTCCAGGCCAGTTCACGCAGCGGCTCGAAGCCGTTCTGCCGGTAGAAACCGAGGTTGCGCGCGCCCGCGCCCGTTACGACGTGCATACCCCGCGCACCGCGCCGCGTCGCGTGTTGTGCAAAAGCCTCGACCAGTTGCCCGCCGATGCCCTGGCTCCGCCAGGCGGGATCGAGGTTGATGTGAAGGTGCGCGGGATGGCGCGCCGTCAGGTCGGCAACGTCGGCGAAGTAGCTGATATCGTCGAAACGATCGGTCGTCGCCGGATCGTCGAGACTGCCGATCAGGTAGCCGGCAATGTGCCCATCGTCAGTCCGTGCGACAAAGGCGTGGGCGCGGTCGTGGACGAGGTAACGGCCAAGCCAGCGCTCATGGAACTCGGCGCGGGCCTCTGTGCTGGGGAAGCTCGCCCGCCCGCTCGCTTCGAAGAAGATGCGGTCGAGCGCGCCAAGGGTCACCTCAGTTGCATCGTCACCGAGCGGCTCGATCCGGACCATGGCGCCCTCACATCTGCTCAGCATCTGCTCCCCGCGGTGCAGCTTTGCACAGGGGCGGCCTTCTCGCCACTCCGGGCACATGATGGTATGCCAACGACACCATCACAAATCGAGGCGAGCGGATCGTGGCACGGCTTTCGGCAACCATCATCGGCGGCGGCATCCTTGGCCTTTGGCAGGCCTTCGAGCTGGCCCGGCGCGGCCATGCGGTCACGCTCCACGAAGCGATGCCCGAGGCCGAGACCGGCGGCGCCAGCCGGGTGGCCGGCGCCATGCTCGCGCCCTACTGCGAGGCCGAGGGCGCGGAGCCGATCGTCCAGCAACTCGGCGTACGCGGGCTCGCGCTGTGGCGTGATGCCGTCCCGGGGATCGTCATGCGTGGCAGCCTCGTGGTCGCCGCCCCGCGCGATCAGGGCGAGCTCACGCGTTTCGCCCGCATGACCGAGGCGCATCGCACCATCGACGCAGCCGCCCTCGCCGAACTCGAACCGGATCTCACCGACCGCTTCGGCCGCGCGCTCTTCTATCCCGACGAGGGACACATGGAGCCGCGCCGCATCCTGACGTTCCTCGTCTCCGAGATCCGACGGCTCGGCGGCACCTTGCATTTTGGCGCCGCCGTCCCCGAACCCACCTGGCGCGCGGCGAGCGACGGCGGTGTCGTCATCGATTGCCGCGGCCTTGCCGCACGCGGCGAGTTGCCGACCTTGCGCGGCGTGCGCGGCGAAATGGCGGTGGTACGCAGCCGCGACGTGACGCTGACACGGCCCGTACGCCTTCTCCATCCCCGCTTTGCACTCTATGTCGTGCCGTGGAGCGATCATCGCTACATGGTCGGCGCGACCGTCATCGAACGTGACGATGCGGGCCCGGTGACGCTGCGCTCGGCACTCGACCTCCTGGGCACGGCCTATGCGCTGCACCCCGGCTTTGGCGAAGCCGAAGTCCTGGAGCTGTCGTCGAGCGTGCGCCCGTCGTTTCCCGACAACG
>CAZKZT010000438.1:0-2923 GCA_964557265.1 uncultured Hyphomicrobium sp. | reverse complement strand
GCGACATGGCCGGATATACCTCGGCGCCAATCGCGCCCGGCGGCGCCCCGCGGACCAGCACAAGCTCGAGGCTGCGACCGGCACGCCGGATGGCGTGGCTGCGGGCGTGGCGGAATTGGTAGACGCACTGGATTTAGGTTCCAGCGACGCAAGTCGTGGGGGTTCGAGTCCCTCCGTCCGCACCAGCTGCGCCAGGATGAAGAATTAGCGCCGCCCCGGCCGGGTGCGGCAGGACATCTAAAGTAGCGGCAACCCTGCCGCGATCACGAGTGGACAGCGACGGACATGCAAGTCACGGAAACCAGCACCGACGGATTGAAGCGGACGCTCAAGGTCATCGTCGGCGCCAATGAGCTGAGCGAGCGCTTCACGACCCGCCTCGACGAGGTCAAGGACACGATCCAGATCAAGGGTTTCCGTAAGGGCAAGGTTCCGGTCGGGCACATCAAGAAGGTGTACGGCCGCTCACTGATGGCAGAGGTGCTGCAGGACCTCGTCGACAAGTCGTCGAAGCAGGCGCTGACCGATCGCCAGGAGCGCCCGGCGATGCAGCCGGAGATCGCTTTCAGCGAGGACAAGGAAGAGCTCGAGAAGGTGATGGATGGCAAGGCCGACCTCGCCTACACGATGTCGTTCGAAGTGCTGCCGAAGATCGATCTCACTGATTTCTCGACGCTGAAGCTCGAGCGCGAAGTCGCTGAAGCCGATGATGAGACGCTCGAGAAGGCGGTCGCTGATCTGGTCGAGCGCAATGTGACGTTCGAGGTCGAGGACGGTCGCGTCGCTGCGGACGGCGACCAGCTCAAGATCGATTTCGTCGGCTCGATCGACGGCACGCCGTTCGATGGCGGCGCGGGCGAGGATACGGACCTCGTCATCGGCAGCGGCACGTTCATCCCCGGGTTCGAGGAGCAGCTGAAAGGTGCCAAGGCCGGCGATGAGCGCACGGTCAACGTGACGTTCCCCGAGGCTTATCAGGCCGCGCATCTGGCCGGCAAAGAGGCCTCGTTCGCCGTCAAGGTGAAGTCGGTCGGCAAGCCGGTGAAGCCGGAGATCAACGACGAGCTCGCCAAGGGTTTCGGTCTCGATTCGCTCGACGCGCTGCGCAAGGTGCTGCGCGAGCGCATCGAAGGCGAGTATGCCGAGGTCGCGCGCAACAAGCTGAAGCGCGATCTGCTCGATCAGCTCGACAAGGCGCATAGTTTTGAACTGCCCGAGGCGCTGGTGAACCAGGAGTTCGATCAGGTCTGGCAGCAGGTGACGGGAACGCTGCAGCAGTCGGGCAAGACGTTCGAGGACGAGGGCAAGACCGAAGAGGGCGCGCGCGCCGAGTATCGTACGCTGGCCGAGCGCCGCGTGCGTCTTGGGCTCGTGCTCGCCGAGGTCGGCGACCAGGCAAAGGTCGAGGTCACGCAGGAAGAGCTGCGCAACGCGCTGTTCCGCGAGGCGCGCCGCTTCCCGGGCCAGGAGCGCATGGTCTACGAATACTTCGAGAAGACGCCGGGTGCCGTCCAGCAGCTGCGGGCGCCGATCTATGAGGACAAGGTCGTCGACCATATTCTCGAGCAGGCCAAGCCGACGGAGCGCAAGGTTACGCGCGAGGAACTGCTGAAAATGCCGGAGGGCGACGAGGCGGCGGCGGGTTGACCGCCGGCGCAAGATCGCTCCCGTTCCGGCAGGCATGTGAACTTGGCGTCAGCCGCCCTATATATGCTCGGATGATGCGATTCTCTGGGGCGGGTGGCGAACCCGCCCGCGCCGATCACCGCCTTCCTCAAGCTTTCAGGACCACCCCATGATGATTCCCTCCATCGCTGCCGACCGCCTCTACAACTCGCCTGTCGCGACCTATTGGCCGACGGTGATCGAGCAGACGGCGCGTGGCGAGCGGCCCTACGATCTGCCGTCGCGGATGCTGCAGGAGCGCATCATCTTCCTGATCGGGCCAGTCGAAGACCAGATGGCGTCGTCGATCTGCATGCAGCTTCTCTTCCTCGAGGCGCAGAACCCGAAGAAGGAAATCGCCATGTACATCAACTCGCCGGGTGGCGTGGTGACGTCGGGCATGGCGATCTACGACACCATGCAGTTCATCAAGCCGCCGGTTGCGACGCTGTGTATCGGCCAGGCCGCATCGATGGGTTCGCTGCTGCTGGCGGCGGGCGACAAGGGCATGCGTTATGCGCTGCCGAACGCGCGCATCATGGTGCATCAGCCATCGGGCGGTTTCTCGGGGCAGGCGAGTGATATCGAGCGTCATGCGGAAGATATCATCAAGATGAAGCGCCGCCTGAACGAGGTATACGTCAAGCACACCGGGCAGTCATACGAGAGCGTTGAAAAGACGCTGGACCGTGATTATTTCATGACAGCCGAGCAAGCCAAGGATTTTGGTCTGATCGACCGGGTTTTGGCGCGGCGCGACGAAATCGAAAGCAAGCCCGACGCTGAAAAAGGCGCCTGATCCGATGCTTGGAAGAGGTTGCCGATTCAGGGAAATTCTGGTCGGCAACGCTCCCCAAAAGCGACGCAATCGGCGGGCTAGTTATCGTAGTGGCGCGTTGTGCCGGTGTGCGCTCGAGGAGCCACTGCGGCCAGTTTGTCACATGAGTGTTGCAATTCCTGCAATCCCTTAGCCATACACTGACGCAATTCCAATCCCCAGTTGATCTGGCAGGCGGCCCATGATCAGTTCGGCGGGGGGATGACAGTGTAGCTTAGGGTGCCTCGGGGACCCGCGGTGGACGCGGGCGGACTAACGGGTGCAGGACGCCGCCGGACAGGCGGTGCGAACGCCCAGGAAAGGGTGCGGAGAACCAATGCCGAGCGAGAAGAACACCCTCTACTGCTCCTTCTGCGGCAAGAGCCAGCACGAGGTCCGCAAGTTGATTGCAGGACCGACCGTGTTCATCTGCGATGAATG
>CAZKZT010000437.1:1157-2938 GCA_964557265.1 uncultured Hyphomicrobium sp. | reverse complement strand
CAGGTGGCGACGCTGAACTGCCTCGTGCGCAATGCCAACAGCTGGATCGTTCACGGCAGTAGCCTCTCGCTCAAGGTCTGGCGTGACTACCATGTCCGGCGCACGACCCTTGGCGGCGAGCTGCATCGGTTATCGCAAGAGGATGCCACACGCATCCTGCAGCTTCCGTTCACGAAGGCCCAGGAAGCCTCTACCGCGCTTTCTGGGCCTGAGAACACCTCGGTGCTGCCCGCGCCGGTTCAAACGATTGAGGAGCCGTCTCAGGCGGTCCACGATGCGCTCGGTGATACCGCCTGCACGTTCACGACCAACAAACGGGGACAAGGCGATTTCGGTTTCTGACGGGGCGCTTTGACCGGTCTGCCGGGCTGATAGCTAGGCAACCAGCCTAAGCAGCCGAATGGCCACTGAACCTGCCCTTCCTCATCTTCAGACCGTCGCGCATGTTGAACCCGAGCAGCGTGATGTTCACAGCGCCGGCGACCAGTTCGAGCGCCTGAACGGCATAGAAGAGGGCGTCGAACTCGGCATGACTCGCCTTGTAGGCGAGGAACAGCGCGGCGGGGATCAGGATCAGGATACCGTTGGCAGCTATTATCGGCACGCGCTTGGCCTTGGCGCCGACGAGTCCAGACCGCCGCCCCTTAGCCAGCGCGAATCCTGAGCCTCCAGCCGCTGCCAACGCTGGAATGAGCACTATGAATCCCCAAGGGATCACGGTCTTCACCGCTACAACGGTCGTCTCCGGCGCGAACAGTTCGGAAATAACCGTCGAGAGCCAGAATGTTGCGATCGTAAGGAACCCGACGGCGCCAGCAATGGGATGGATAGCCTTGGTCATAGTGCTTGCCTCCACATGACATCATGGTGACTATTCGTCTTCATATGCCCATATCGTATATTGACATCATGATGTCAATTCGTTGTAGAGGTGCCAAATGACCGCAGTGAAAAGAACCCCGGCAGCTAATGCCCTCACCGATCTCATTCTGACGCTGTTTCGGGTGAACAACCTGACGCTGGTCTGGGGCGACAGACTTGTCGCTCCGTTCGGCTTGACCAGCGCCCGCTGGCAAGTGCTCGGCGCAATTGTTTTCGCGGAGAGGCCACAGCCTGTGGCATGGCTCGCCCGCGACCTCGGCGCCAACCGCCAGCCCGTGCAGCGGATCGTGAACGACCTCCATAGTGAGGGCTTGATCAGGTTCGAGGCGAACCCGCATCACCGACGTGCACAGCTGGTGGTTCTCACGGAGAAGGGGAAGCGAACCTATGAGGCCGCCGTAAAGACCTATTACCCGAAGGCGGAAGTACTGGCCGAGGGGATTTCGGAGCGCGACATCAAGACGGCGCATCGCGTCATGCTGGCTCTCAGGGGGAAGCTTGAAGGAGAGAATGACCGGGAAGAGCAGCCCTGACCGCTACGGGCCGAACGAGGATTGATTGACACTAATCCGATGCAGATCATCATTTACCCATGAGCAGGACGTTCGCATCGTCGCTACCGCTTGAAGGACGGCGCAATCAACGCCTGCCGCTGCGATCCCGCATGGGCGGCACCCTTCCCACGACAGAGCGATAGAGATCGGAGATAGCTTCGGCCGAGAGCGGCTGGACCGCATCGACACCATGCGCCGGCGGCAACGCCTGCTCCACAGTTGCAATGAAAAAGCTGGCGCCGTGTTCGATCTGAAGCGCAGCCGCCAGACGCAACGCGGCCTCATAGCTCATCACCAACCGCCGCTCAGGCGCGAGCTCGCCCGCGAAAACGGCACACCCATCAA
>CAZKZT010000437.1:0-1147 GCA_964557265.1 uncultured Hyphomicrobium sp. | reverse complement strand
CGTGTTCCGCATCATGAGGCAGCACGGTCTTCTGCTCGCTCGCCATACGGCCGAGCGTCCGGGACGCGTGCACGACGGCAAGGTGATCGTCATGCGCTCGAACCTGCGATGGTGCTCCGACGGCCTCGAGTTCACCTGCCGGAACGGTGACGTCGTCCGCATAGCCTTTGCCATCGACGCGCACGATCAGGAGATCATCGCCTGGCGTGCGGTTGCTCGTGACGGCCTATGGCAAGCCATTGCCGACGCCCTACCACAGTTCTTCGCCGAAGAATGCGCAATCTATTTCAACGCAGCAGTATACGGACGCATATGATTAGAATCCGCTCTAGCTCAGATCGGGTACCCCTGCGGGGTCAAGGTCACGACGCAATCGTCAGTGAGGTGTGTTACCGCTCCCCTCGCGTGCGTCGCGGCGGCCTTCTCGCCGGCCTCATCAAAGAACTTCACTCAAACAAAGGCGGTAGAGGTTCGGGGTTCAGATCACCGCGTATCACCGTATCAAGTCGGTCATTAAACAATCCGGATATTCTCCCATGACCGCACTGCCAATGTCTGTAAGATTACGGCATTGTACGGCCATGACCAAATTGGGGAATGTGGTGCAGCGCCTCAGTTTGCGGTCGAGCGCGATCACCTCTCGTGCCTACCGTTCCGTAGAATTGTTCGTTTTATTAACGATGTTGTTCGCGTGCGTGGGTGCCACCGCGGCCGACGCAAAGAGAGTCGTGATCCTTCATTCTTTTGGCCGCGATTTCAAGCCGTGGAGCGAATATGCCGTCTCCATTCGCAGTGAGCTGCGGCGCCAGTCACCTTGGCCGCTGGACATCACCGAACATTCCCTTGTGGCAGCTCGTTCCAATGACCAAGCCTCCGAAGGTCCGTTCGCTGCATATCTCGGCGCGCTTTTCGCTAACCAGCCGCCGGACCTCATTGTAAGCATTGGCGCGCCGGCAGCTGCGTTCGTACAACGACATCGATCACAGCTCTTTGCCAAGACGCCCATGGTGTTCACTGCCGTGGATGAACGTCGCGTTCAATTCTCCGCTCTTTCCGAATATGATGCGGTTGTTCCAGTTAGGATAGATTACCTTCGGGCCGTTGAGAATATTCTCCAAGTATTGCCAGAAACAAAAGAAGTGATGGT
>CAZKZT010000436.1:0-2955 GCA_964557265.1 uncultured Hyphomicrobium sp. | reverse complement strand
GCTGATGATGGATACCAACTCCGATGAGGTGGCCGATCTGGTCCAGAAGTGGATGGCGGCCAACGGGTTGATGCGTTAGGTCGCGTCATCTTTGGTGGAATCGGTGCGGTCGCGCGAGCGCGGTGCGGGTTGGCGTGTGTGGATAAGGCGTGAACCGCGCTTGCTGGACCGCGGCGGCTGTGGGACGCCAGCCGCGGGCATCGACGGATTGCGCCATACGCAGGCGTATTGATGGGCCCGGGCGGCCGCGCGCCGTACGCCGGGCCTTATGTTGCCGCAGGGTCGAGGGCCGACGCGCCAAGCGGCCGCGCGTGATGCGGCGGACCAGATTATTCGGGAGGGAACCGCATCATGTCCGGGAAACATGCGATCAGGATCAGTCTGCGCGCGGCGGCAATTTCTGCTGCCGGTGCGCTGGCGCTCACCATTTCCTCGCTCAGCGCAGCAGAGTTCACCTACAGCGAGAAGGCCAACGACGAGATCGCGAAGAAGCTCGGCATGCCGGTTTACTTCGCCGTGCCGGCGAGTGCGCGCGTCACGCTGCCGAAGGACATCAGCACCGCGGACCGCCTGATCGACTTCAAGCATCCCGACGGCAAGGGCGCGTCCGGCGATGTTGGCCTGCGCGTGATCGTGGCGAAGCGCGCCGGGTTCGGCCAGCGCATGGCGAAGAGCGGTTTGATCCAGACGGGCGACATCATCCTGACCTTCCGGCCCGAGTGGGGCGGTGGTGGAGCGTATCCGAACATCCAGATGGGCATCAGCCACACTGGCGTCGCCTACTACAAGGATGGCGCGATGCGCCAGATCGACAATCCGCTGAACTCCGAGTACCTCGGCACGAATTTCGGCGGCAACTTCGACAGCGTGCACTATCGCACGCTCAAGTTCATGCACATCATCCGGCCGCGCGGGATCACGGATGAGCAGCGTGCCGCGATCATCGCCTGGGCGACGCGCCTCAATGCCAACGCGCGCAAGATCTATCCGAGCCAGATCAGCTTCAACGACGACTACAATGCGCCGAAGTACCGGTCGGGCAAGCCGCTCGATTTCGTCAAGCATCTGGCGCGAGCGGGGCTCGGGATGAACCCGCAGGGGACGACGAGCATGTTCTGCTCGGAGTTCGCGTGGTCGCTGCTGGCGCTGCGGAATTGTGATCCGGCGAAGTCGGCAGATGCGTTCAGCGGCGGCGGCGTTCCGTCGTGCGTGACACCGATCATGACGCCGATGCGTGCGACCGGGAACATCACGTCGCTGCGCACGCGCGGATCGTATCCGGGGCTCGCGGAGGGGCCGCTGCTGGTGCTCGATGCGCTGAAGCTGCCGAACGACAAGCGCCTGCCGCTGATCTCCAGCATGTTCGTCGACGACCCGAAGATCATCGCCAAGATGTCGGAAGGCCATCGTGAGGTCGCGCAGACCATGAGCCCCCGCTTCGCGCCGCTGCAGGACTATTACCGGCGCGCGACGGCAGGTGGCGTGCAGCGCGCCACGGCCTATGTGAACAGTGCGGTGATCCGCAACGCGGTGCCCGACAACTACTCGCCGACGTCGTACCTCATCAACACGCTGCTGCCCGCGAACAATAATTTCCGCACGATGGACTATGTCGCAACGGTGATGTTCGAGTAGGGCAGCAGAGCAGGATCGCGAGCGATGGCTGGACGTTTTTCTCTCGACCGCCGGGGGCTGATTCTCGGCGGTGCGGCGGCAGCGGCGGCGCCGCTGGCTGCGTCGTTCGCGGGCGATAGCTGGACGTCGTCGATCCCGATCGGCGACATGCACGCGCATCTCTTCTTTTCCATCGGGCAGAATCCGGCCTCGCGCCGGCCGATGGGCAAGCTGATGGGCGACGGCAACGCGACGCTGGTATCGTGGTCGCTCGTCGGCGACATGCCGTGGATCCGTCCGACGCCGCAAGGGCTGCGACAGAAGGGGGCAGCGAAGTCCGGCGAGTCGACGAAGTGGTTCAAGGCCGAGCTTGCGCGCGTGAAGGCGCACGCGAAGGAGCAGAAACTCAAGATCGTGACCAGGCCCGCGGATATCGAGCGGGCCGTGGGCGGCGAGCCGCATGTCGTCCTGTCCGTCGAAGGCGCGAGCTTCATCGACGATGGCATCGAAGGCGTGGCGATGGCGCACGAGGCAGGCATTCGCCACATTCAGCTCGTGCATTTCGTGAGAAATACGATCGGCGATTTCCAGACCGAGCCGCCGGAGCACGGCGGCCTCACCGAGCTTGGCCGCAAGGTCGTGGCCGAATGCAACCGCCTCGGCATTCTCGTCGATCTCGCGCATTGCACGAGCGCGGCGGTCAAGCAGGCACTTGCCGTATCGTCGGCGCCGATGGTGTGGTCGCACAGCTCGATCGCGAAGAGCGGCGCACGGGCGCGCCGGGGCGGCTGGCAGGTGCGCCAGCTTAGCCTCGAGGACGCCAAGGCGATCGCGGCGAAGGGCGGCGTGGTCGGATTGTGGGGGCTGAGGTCGGATGTCGGGGGAACGATCGAGGCCTACGGCGATCGCGTCCTGGAGATGGCGAAGTGGATTGGTGATGATCACGTCGCGTTCGGGTCGGACATGAACGCGGTCGCCAATTCGCCGGTCGCGAGTTACGCCGACATGCGCCGGGTCGTGCGCTATCTGCAGCGGAAGACGGACAGCGCGCGCGTGCGCAAGATCGCGATCGAGAACTACGCCCGCGTGTTGCGCCGCGTCATGGAGGGCGCGAAAGCGTGAAGCGCCGGGTGCGGATCACGCAACGCTGATGCCGGCTGTAACGTGCACGGCTTGACCGTTCGTTCACCGGGCCTGCTATGGTCCTCGCGATGAACGCAGCGCGACCCATGGGGCAGCGGTGCCGCAAAGCGAGGAAACAGTCATGAGCGGTGAGATCGACGTCTATTTCTGGCCGACGCCGAACGGCTTCAAAGTCACGATCATGCTCGAGGAGTGCGG
>CAZKZT010000435.1:0-2955 GCA_964557265.1 uncultured Hyphomicrobium sp. | reverse complement strand
CGGCCCCGCGACGAGTTGGCGGTATCTTTTCCCGCGCGCTTAGGTTACGTCGGCATCCACTAGAGACTTGGCGGCGTTAAGCTTCATCTTCGAGAAGCTCGGCATTTGGGTGCGCTGGACAAGTCACCCGACATCGCCCCACCCGGGCCCCAGCCAAAGTTCTGTCCATCTCATGACCTTTCCATCGATCAACCCGGCGCTCGACCGAGCGCTCGCGGCCCGCAACTATGCGACACCCACCGCGGTGCAACTCGCTGTCCTCGAAGACGAGGCGCGCAATCGCGACCTGCTGGTTTCGGCCCAGACCGGCTCAGGCAAGACCGTTGCGTTCGGCCTTGCCATGGCCGCGACCCTGCTCGGAGATACGGAGCGTTTCGAACGCGCAGCCGAGCCGCTGGCGCTGATCATTGCGCCGACACGCGAACTCGCCATGCAGGTGCAGCGCGAACTCGTTTGGCTTTACGCGGAGACGGGCGCCAAGATCGTCACGTGCGTCGGCGGCATGGACGTGCGCGCGGAAGGCCGCCAGCTTGGGTACGGTGCCCACATCGTGGTCGGCACGCCGGGACGCCTGCGTGACCACATCGAACGCAAACGCCTCGACCTGACCCAGCTGAAAGCCATCGTGCTGGATGAGGCCGATGAGATGCTCGACCTCGGCTTTCGCGAAGATCTCGAGTTCATTCTCGAAACGACTCCCGCCGAGCGCCAGACGCTGCTGTTCTCCGCGACAATGCCCCGCGACATCGAGCAGATGGCCAAGCGTTACCAGCGTGACGCCGTGCGGATCGAAACCATCCGGCGCAACGAACAACATGCGGATATCGAGTATCGCGCCATCAAAGTCGCGCCCAACGACGTCGAGAACGCCATTGTCAACGTGCTGCGCTACTATGAACCTCGCGCGTCTCTGGTCTTCTGCTCCACGCGCGAATCCGTCAAGCGCACGCACGCACGCCTCGTCGAGCGCGGCTTTGCCGCCGTCGCGCTCTCGGGCGAACTGACTCAGAGCGAACGCACGCAGGCGCTCGTCGCCGTCAGGGATGGCCGCGCCCGCGTTCTTGTTGCGACCGATGTCGCCGCGCGTGGTCTCGACCTGCCGGATCTGGCGCTGGTCATTCACGGCGAACTGCCGAACGATCGTGAAACGCTGCTCCATCGCTCAGGCCGTACGGGTCGCGCGGGCAAGAAAGGCATGTGCGTCCTCATCGTGCCGTTCAACCGCCGCCGCAAGGCCGAAGGCCTGCTCAATGCCGCGCGATTGCAGGTGACTTGGGCGCCGGCGCCGACTGCCGACGAGATTCGCACGCGCGACCAGGAACGCTTCCTGTCCGATCCCATCTTCAGCGATGCTGCCACGGAAGCTGAGACCGCACTGGTCAAGAGCATCCAGTCCAGCCGCAACGCGGATGATATTGCGCTCGCATTGGTGCGCTTGCACAGCGCCCGCTTGCCGGAGCCGGAAGACCTGCCCGAGGATACAGGGCCGCCGCGGCGCGACGAACGCAGGCGCTCCTACGACCGGGACGATCGCTTCGCGCGCCCGCGAAGTGAGCCGCGCGGCGCGCGTCCCAGCCGCGAAGATCGCAAGGAGCGCGCGGCATCGTACGCCAAGACCGGCACCGATGATCGCGGCGCTCGACCGCCGCGCCCGCGCTCTGACGACGGCCGCGAGATGATATGGTTCCGCCTCAACATCGGCCGCAATCGCAATGCAGACCCGAAGTGGATCCTGCCGCTGATCTGCAAGGCTGGCGATGTCTCCAAATCCAGCATCGGCGCGATCAAGATCTCGGATCGCGAAACCCGCTTCGAGATCGCAGCCAACCACGCGGATCAATTCGCCGACGCCGTACGCGCAAACAAGAACAAGGAAGGCCACATCTCGCGCGTCGGCGCGTACAGCAATGACGATGATGCCGCGGTCGAAGCGGCCATCCAGGCCATACCGAAGCCGGCGGACAAAGCAGACCAGGGGCCGCGGGACAAGCATCGCACTCACAAGCCGAGGCATGATCGCGATAAGCCGCGGTCCGGTTCTCGGCCCGCAGCCGATGCTTTCGCCGACAAGGCGCCCCGCAAAGACGATCGCGGACCGGCCGGGAAACACAAGCGCAAAGGCCCCGACGCGAAGTACCTGCGCAAGCAGAAGCACCGCCCTGCGCCCGACGCGTGAGGCTTGCCCAGTGGGAATCGCAATCAGCGCGGCGTCGTCGCGTATCGGCGCGCCTCGCGAATACGCTTCAAGCGCGGACGCGTGATGATCGGGCTTCGGACCGGTCCGCGATCCGCCAGAGGCCTCTCACTTCGCCACCTTGCGGGCCCGGATGCGGTACTTGAAGCTCATTTGTTCCGCCACCCGGAGCGACCCCAGCAACGCACTGAAGGGCTTCAGACCCAATTGCTTGTGCGAAAGCTCGGCCGCTCCCGACGCCTCCAGCTGATCCCCTTCCAGCTTGAGGGTGGCGGGAAGCTGTAACTTGATCTCGCGGCCTACAAGCTGCACGGAAAGATCGAGCATCGCAGTGTTACCGGCATCCATGGGCCCGCTCTCTCCGGTCACCTTGATCGCCGGAAACTGCTTGGCATTCAGCAGCGCGCTGCTCAGCATGTTCGCGCGTGTGGACGCGATGTCGTCCTTGGATGGCTCGTTCTCGAAATCCTTCCCTTCCTCCCGTCGCACCGCGGCATCGTCGACGACGAGCTGATCGATCGATATCTCCAGCTCCACACGGGACTTCTCGCGCTTCGGCTGAAGATGGATGGTGCCGGTGAAATCTCTCAACGACACGACGTGATTGTGCCCGAACGTCGAAAGGACGCCATCGCGATAAACCAGCAGGCGCACATCCGAGCTCTTTGGTTCGACGCGGTAGACCTCGGGCGTCTCTTGCGCACTGGCGATGCCGCCGGGCACGAGCAATGTCCAAAAGGACAGAAGAATGGCTCTCGCTA
>CAZKZT010000434.1:0-2963 GCA_964557265.1 uncultured Hyphomicrobium sp. | reverse complement strand
GGCGAGTTCGACCCGGGTGTCGAACTCGCCCTCTGGGAAGGTGATGCCGAGATCGACCATCAGCCATTTGCGCGACTTCTCGGGGCCGAGGCCGTAGAGATAGCAGTTCATGCCGATCTCGCCGAGACCGCCAAGAGCAACGAAGACGAGTTCGCTCTCGCCCGTCGATCCGGATTTACGTTCGCTTCGTGCCATTACGTGTCCTCAGGCCTGCCGCGCGTGAAGCACGGAGACGTCCCCGTAGGTGAACCGCCGGCGCCCTTCCGACGGGAGATCGATAAGCAGTGCGCCGTCGTGATCGAGGCCGGCAAATGTGCCGGCGACGGGGCCGTCGTTGGTCTTGATTTCGAGGGCGCGACCAACCGGCACGGCACGCGCGCTCCAGGCGGCGCGGATCGCGTCGAAGCCGTTGCCGTTGTGCCAGACTGCGAGCCAGTGCGCCATTTGCTTCGCCAGCAGCCGGAGAACGTCGTCGGCTTTCATCGTGCAGCCGTGTGCGGCGAGGCACGTGACGGCACGGTCGGTGACGGCCGGCGCAGAAGCGACGTTGATGCCGATCCCGACGGCCGCCACGGTGGCTCCCCCGTAGTTGCCGGACTCGATCAGGATGCCGACGGTCTTGGCGCCGTCGATGAGCACGTCGTTCGGCCACTTCAGCTCAACGCGCGCGGTGGTGTCAGTCGGCAGCGCGTCGGTGATGGCGGATCCGGCGGCGACGCCGGCAATCAATGACAGTTCAGGGAGGCGCGCCAGCGGGCAAGTGGGCGAGAACAGCAGCGTCGCCGCGACGTTGCCGGTGCTGGCCTCCGTCCAGGCGCGGCCGGAGCGGCCTTTGCCCGCCGTCTGCCGCCGCGTCGCGATCCACAGCGGTCCGCGCTCGCCGGTGGCAGCCCGGCGCATCGCCTCATCGTTGGTGGAGCCGATCTCGTCGAGCAGCTCGATGGGCGGGATCGTGAAGCTGGTTTCCTGTTCCGACACGGTGGCTCCTGGCGCATGATCGTCCCGGGTAGGACTACCCGGTGGCGCGAGGAAGGCCGGACCGCCGCTCAAAACAGGGTCCGTGCTGCCGCGGAGGCAGCCGAGATCACGGGCGCGGAGACGAACGGCAGCACGAAGCCGATCACTAGCACCAGCGCGACCCACTGCACCGCCCGCTCCTTCGCGAGCATCGGTCCGAACGGCTGCTTGGCTTCGTCGAAGAACATGATCTTGACGATGCGCAGGTAGTAGTAGGCGCCGACGACGCTCGAAAGTACGCCGATGACGGCAAGCGTGTAGAGCTCGGCTTTCATCGCGGCCAGGAAGACGTAGAGCTTGCCGAAGAAGCCGGCGAGCGGCGGGATGCCGGCAAGCGAGAACATGAACATGGCCATCGCGAACGCCATCGGCAGGTTGGTCCGCGAGAGGCCGGCGAGCTCGTTGATGTCCTCGATCGCCACGCCCTCGCGGCGCATCGACAGGATGCAGGCAAAGGTGCCGAGCGTCATCACGACGTAGATCGCCAGATAGACGAGCACGCCTTCGACGCCCTCAGGTGTGCCGGCAGCGAGCGCAACCAGCGCATAGCCCATGTTGGCGATGGAGGAGTAGGCCATCAGCCGCTTGATGTTGGTCTGGCGGATCGCGGCAAACGCGCCGAGCAGCATCGAGGCGATGGCGAGGAAGACGATGATCTGCTGCCACTGCGGCCGCACACCGGCGAATGCCGTGACCACGACGCGGATGAAGAGCGCCATCGCGGCGACCTTGGGTGCCGTCGCGAAGAAAGCGGTCACTGGCGTCGGTGCGCCTTCGTAGACGTCGGGTGTCCACATATGGAAGGGCACGGCCGAGATCTTGAAGGCGATGCCCGCGAGGACGAATACGAGGCCGAACACGAGCAGCAGGTCATGACCAGCGCCTGCGGCCTTTGTCGCTGCGGCGATCGCGGCGAAGTTGGTCGATCCGGCAAAGCCATAGAGCAGCGACGAGCCATAGAGCAGCATTCCCGATGACAGCGCGCCGAGCACGAAATACTTGAGGCCGGCTTCGCTCGAGCGCGTCGAGTCACGGCGGAACGCCGCGACGACGTACAACGCGAGGCTCTGCAGCTCGAGGCCGAGGTAGAGCGAGATCAGGTCGTTCGCCGACACCATCATCAACATGCCGGTCGAGGCGAGCAGGATGAGGACGGGGTACTCGAACTTGAGCGCCTTGCGCTCGGACATCTCGTCGAAGGACAGGAGCAGCGCGCCGGCCGCACCGATGAGCACCAGGATCTTCATGAACCGCGCGAAGCCGTCGACGACGAAGGCGCCGTCGAAGAGCTGCGCGGCGCTCTCACCGACGACCACGGCGACACCGGCTGCGGCCATGACGGCGATCGCGAGCCACATGATCCGGCCGGCTTCGTCGCCCGTTTCAGGACGGAAGACACCGAGCATGAGCAAGGCCATGGCGCCGATCGCGAGGATCAGTTCCGGGAGCAGCGGGGCGTAGACGGCGAGAGCAGACATCTCGATCAGAACCTTTTTTAGTCGTCTGTCAGCGCACGGGCTCGCGCGGTGCCGAAGGATGGATCACGACCCGCGGTGCCGCATCCGCCGTCGCCTTCTTGACGGCGGCAACGTGGCTGGTGACGAGGCGGTTCACGGATTGTGCCGTCACGTCGAGGATCGGCGCGGGATAGAAGCCGAACAGGATGGTCAGGATCACGAGCGGCGCCATGATCACGATCTCGCGGGGCGACATGTCGGCGATGGCCTTGAGCTTCGGCTTCTCCAGCGCGCCGAAGATGATCCGCCGGTAGAGGAACAGCGCGTAGGCCGCCGACAGAATGACGCCGGTCGCGGCGAAGAAGGCCACCCACGTGTTGACTTGGAAGGCCGAAAGCATCGTCAGGAACTCGCCGACGAAGCCCGACGTGCCCGGCAGGCCGACGTTCGCCATTGTGAAGACCATGAAGCAGAACGCATAGATCGGCA
>CAZKZT010000433.1:0-2990 GCA_964557265.1 uncultured Hyphomicrobium sp. | reverse complement strand
GAACCAGGCCGTATTCCTGGCACTGCTGCAGCCCGGCGATACCTTCATGGGTCTCGACCTCAACGCCGGCGGCCATTTGACCCACGGCTCGCCTGTGAACATGAGCGGCAAGTGGTTCAAGGTCGTCCCCTACGGCGTCCGCCGTGAGGACCAGCTCATCGACCTCGACGAGGTCGCGCGCCTCGCCCGCGAGAACAAGCCGAAGCTGATCCTGGCCGGCGGCACCGCCTATTCGCGCTTCTGGGACTGGGCCCGCTTCCGCGCCATCGCGGACGAAGTCGGCGCCTATCTGATGGTCGATATGGCCCACATTGCCGGCCTCGTCGCCGGCGGCGTTCATCCCTCGCCGGTCCCGCACGCGCACGTCGTGACGACCACCACCCACAAGTCGCTCCGCGGCCCCCGCGGCGGCATCGTCCTCACGAATGACGAGGCCATCGCCAAGAAGATCAATTCGGCCGTGTTTCCGGGCCTTCAGGGCGGTCCGCTGATGCACATCATCGCGGCCAAAGCCGTCGCCTTCCAGGAAGCGCTGCAGCCGTCGTTCAAGGTCTACGCACAGGCCGTGGTCGACAACGCCAAGGTCTTGTCCGAGACCATCAAGGCGGGAGGCTATAACATCGTGGCCGGCGGCACCGACAATCACCTCCTGCTCGTCGATCTGCAGCCCAAGAAGTTGACCGGCAAGGCGTCGGAAATCGCGCTGGGCCGTGCGCACATCACGTGCAACAAGAATGGCGTGCCGTTCGATCCGCAGAAGCCGTTCGTCACCTCGGGCGTTCGGCTTGGCACCCCCGCCGCCACAACGCGCGGTTTCGGCACCGCCGAATTCCGCGAGATCGGCAAGCTGATCGTCGAAGTTCTCGACGGCCTCGCCCGCAACGGCGATGCCGGTGACGCCCAGGTCGAGCACCGGGTGCGTGAGGCGGCGGTCGCGCTCTGCAATCGCTTCCCGATCTACTGACGACGGCTTCGCGTCGCCAGCACGGAGGCTCAACATGCGCTGCCCCTACTGCGCGAGCGAGAACAGCCAGGTCAAGGACAGCCGCCCGACCGAGGAAGGCGCTGCGATCCGGCGGCGACGCATCTGCCCCGACTGCGGCGGGCGCTTCACGACGTTCGAGCGCGTCCAGCTGCGCGAGCTGATCGTGCTCAAGCGTTCGGGGCGTCGCGTGCCGTTCGATCGCGAGAAGCTCGCCCGCTCGGTCGGCATGGCAGTGCGCAAGCGCCCCGTCGAAGGCGACCGCGTCGAGCGCATGCTGACCGGCATCGTCCGCCAGCTCGAAAGCATGGGCGAGAGCGAAATCACCTCCACCACGATCGGTGAGCTGGTCATGGAAGGGCTGCGCGCCCTCGATCCGGTCGCCTACGTGCGCTTCGCCTCCGTCTACCGGGACTTCCGGGAAGCGGCGGACTTCCACGAGGTTTTGGGCGAGATCGCCGGCCATCCGCTCGGTGACGATGCATCCGGCGATGACGCGATGAAGCCGGCCGCAGACTACAAGCAGTGACGACATGACCCCGAGCGCCGAGTTCGACCGCCAGATGATGGAGATCGCGTTGCGCATGGCGCGGCGCGGCCTCGGCAACACCGCCCCCAACCCCTCGGTCGGCGCCGTCGTCGTGGACGAGGCTGCAAGGGAGCTCATCTCTGTCGGCTGGACCCAGCCGGGCGGCCGGCCGCACGCCGAGAAGGAGGCGCTACGCCGCGCCGGTACGCGGGCGCGCGGGCGCACGATGTATCTGACGCTGGAACCTTGCGCCCACACCGGCCGGCTGCCGACCTGCGCGGATGCCATTGTAGCGGCGGGCCTCAAGCGCGTCGTTTGCGCGATTCCCGATCCCAATCCGGTGGTCTCAGGACGCGGTTTCGAGCAGCTGACCGACGCCGGCATTCTGGTCGAAGTCGGTGTCGGAGCCGTCGATGCGCGCTGGACCACGCTTGGACATATCCTCGCTCAGACGCAGCAGCGCCCATTCGTGCAGATCAAGATGGCGCTCGATGCCAACCACCGGGTCGCGCTCGGCACGGGGGCGCCCGTGTGGGTGACGAGCCCCGAAGCGCGCGCCTACGCCCATCTGCTGCGGGCCGAAGCCGACGCCATCCTGGTCGGTTCGGGCACGGTGCTCGCCGACGACCCCGAGCTCAACTGCCGCCTTCCCGGCCTCAAGCACGCGTCACCGCGGCGCGTCATCTTCGATCCCCGCTTACGCACGGTTCCAACGGCCAAGGTCTATTCCGCCGCCGATACGGTGCCCGGCGCCCGCTTCCCGATGATCTGGCTCGCGACCGCCGTCGAGGAAGCCGCCGTCATGGCCGCCGGCTTTGCGATGAAGCGCCAGATCATGACGCTCGACTGTCAGCCCTCGCCGGACGGCCGCTTGGCGCTGCGCCCGCTGCTCGCGCGCCTTGCCGCGAACGGCGTCACCCGCCTGCTGGTCGAAGGCGGGCCGACCATGTGGTCGCTGTTCCTCTCCGCCGGCCTCGCCGACGAGGTCATCGTTGCCGTCAGCCCGCTCGCTGCCACGAGCGAAAGCATCCAAGTCACCGGGCCCGATCTCGACCAGCATTTTGCCGCCCACCGCCTGGCCCGCGTTGAACGGCGCGCCATGGGGCCCGACACGCTGCACATCTTCCGCCGAGGCACGACATGACGACACCGTTCCGCTATTACACCCGCGTCCGCTATCAGGATTGCGACGCCCAGCACGTCGTCTTCAATGCCCGTTACGGCGACTATGTCGATCTCGCGGTGTCCGAGTTCCTGCGGGCCTCATTTCCTGGCCGCGATCCCTTTGACGGCTCGCTGGAAATCCAGGTCGTGCGCCAGCTCATCGAATGGACGGCACCGGCGCGCTACAACGACGTTCTCGAAATCGCGACACGGACCGTCCGGCTCGGCACCACATCGGTCACCATTGCCTTCGAATTGCGGATCGCAGGCCAAGCCGACGCGATCGTCACCGCCGAAGTGGTCTACGTGGTGGTC
>CAZKZT010000432.1:0-3001 GCA_964557265.1 uncultured Hyphomicrobium sp. | reverse complement strand
CCTCACGCGCCTGTAAACGCGGCCATCTGCGATCGCTTCGGCGAGGGGCAGCAGCCGGTCGAGTTCAGCGACGGAACGCCCCTCGTAGGTCTCCGCGCCGATAGCAAGGTCGACCGACTGGCTATGGTGCAGGATGAGCTCGAACCGGCAGGCGCCACGGACGTGCGGGATCGCCACGAACCACCAGTGACTTTTCTCCTGCACGTCGGCAACCTTCGCGCAGTCGGAGATGCTCTGCCCCCACGTGCGAAGGTCCGCGATCGTCCGGTCGAGCTTGGTGCGGAAGACGTCGTCGGGGAGCATCGCTCTCGTCAGTCGGGTTGGAGGCCGGCGCGAGCGGCAGCTTTGCGGGCGATTTCGAGCCGGTAGGGGCTCGCGGGATACGTGCCGAGGATGCGCAGCTCGGTCGAGAAGAACGACAGCTCTTCGAGCGCCAGGCGGGCGTTGCGATCGGTCGGATGGCCTTCGATGTCGGCGTAGAACATCGTCGCCACGAACTCGCCGTTGACCTGATAGGACTCGAGCTTGGTCATGTTGACGCCGTTCGTCGCGAACCCGCCCATCGCCTTGTAGAGCGCGGCCGGCACGTTTCGCACGTTGAAGATGAAAGTCGTGACGACCGGGCCGTTGCCCGGTTCCGCGTCCTCCGGTTCTGCGGAGAGCACGACGAAGCGTGTGGTGTTGTGCTTCGCGTCCTCGACGTCCTCGGCGAGGATGTCGAGACCGTAGATGTCGGCTGCGATCCGCGGTGCAAGAGCGGCGCGGCTACGATCGCCCCATTCCGACACCTGCCGGGCGGCGCCGGCCGTATCGCCCGCGATATGCGCCTTCAGGCCGTGCTTGCGGATGATGTTCCGGCACTGGCCGAGCGCGTGGATGTGGCTATAGACGTCGGTGATGTCCGCCATCGTGGTGCCCTTGAGCGCCATCAGCTGGAAGCGGATCGGCAGGAAGTGCTCGCCGATGATGTAGAGACCGGACGCCGGCAAGAGATGGTGAATGTCGGCGACGCGGCCCGCGAGCGAATTCTCGATCGGGATCATCGCGTAACGGGCATCGCCGTTTTTCACGGCCGCGATGGCGTCCTCGAACGTCGGGCACGGCAGCGGTTCGGCATCGGGAAACACCTCGTTGCAGGCGAGATGCGAATTGGCGCCGGGTTCCCCCTGGTAGGAGATGCGCGTGAGGGGGGACGAGCTGTCGGTCCGCCGGACGGTGGCGCCGGTGGGGGAGGGAGACTTCTTTGAGGACATGGAACTGCCGGAGAAAGGGGTTTTCAGGCGGGGCTCAGGAGTTCGGCTTCAGGAGTGCTCTGGCCCGCTCGAGATCGGCTGGAGTATCGACACCGAGGGGGACCGTGTCAACGAGCCCGATGTCGATCCGCATGCCGGCTTCGAGGGCCCTAAGCTGTTCTAGCCGCTCGCGGACTTCGAGCGTGCCGGGGGGCAGTGTGACGAACCGGTCAAGCGCCGAGCGGGTATAGGCGTACATGCCGATGTGATGGTAAAGCGGCCCCTCGCCGCTCGGCGCGGTCGCGCGGGTAAAGTAGAGTGCGCGCAAGCGGTTCGGACCGACCGGCGTGCCGACCGCCTTCACCACGTTGGGATTGGTACGCTCCTCCTCGTTGGTGATGGCGCAGGCGATGGTCGCGATGTCGGCCGCGGGCTCGGCGACGAGGGCATCGAGGCAGGTGCGAATCAAACGCGGCTCGATCGTCGGCAGGTCGCCCTGGACGTTGACGATGAGATTGAATTGCCGGTCCGGATCAAGCTGCTGGACCGCCTCGAAGATCCGGTCCGTGCCGTTCTGGTGGTCCGGGCGCGTCATCTGGACCTCGCCTCCGGCGCTGCGCATAGCAGCTGCGATTTCGGCGCTGTCGGTGGCGACCACAACGCGGCCGATGTCGGCTTCCACCGCCCGGCGCCAGACATGCTCGATCATCGGGGCGCCGTGGATATCGGCGAGCGGTTTACCCGGCAGGCGGGTTGACGCCATCCGGGAGGGTATGAGGACGAGCGCGCCAGCCATGGGGATCCTGAAGGGCAAGTTGCGTCCGGTTCGCCAAGAGGCTGTGGACGGTGACAATTGGTCTCGCCTTCTCCTCGTAGAACAGTTCTCGATCAGGTTGCAAGCATCGAGGGAACGCCTATATTGGCGCCCGTTCGAGGGATGCGGGCGGGGACTTCAATGCCCCGCCGCGACGAGGAAGCGCAGCGGAAATGAGCAGTCTTGAGGTCAACAAGATCGCCAGCATGGTTCTGGCGGCCGCGCTGGTCATTTTCGGGGGCAAGACGTACCTCGAGATCAGAGAGGCGCCACGCAAGGTCGAGAAGGCCGGCTATACGCTGCCTGAGCCGAAGGGCGGCCCCGGGGGCGCGCCGGCGGCTGCCGTCGCCTTCGACCCCAAGCCGATCGTCGACCTGGTGAGCAAGGCCAGCGTCGATGGCGGCAAGGACGCGTTCCGCAAGTGCGTGTCGTGCCATACGGTCGACAAGGGCGGCGCGAGCAAGGTCGGCCCGAATCTTTATGGCATCGTCGGCCGTGGCGTTGCCGCCTACGAGGGCTTCGCGTTCTCGCCGGCCATGAAGGGCAAGGGCGGGTCTTGGGATTACGCGCATCTGGCGGCGTACCTGCACAATCCGCGCACGGCTGTTCCCGGCAACCGCATGGCATTCCCCGGCATATCGGACAATGCGGAACTGGCGGACCTGCTGGCCTATCTGCGCACGCTTGCCGACAGCCCGGCGGCGCTCCCCAACTGAGCGCGTTCGACCGCTCATCGCATCGATTTAAGCCATCCCCGGTCGTGAGGCCGGGGATGGCTGTTTGGTGGTCGCGCGAATGGACGAATGTTAACTTGGCATAATGGCGGCGTTTTTCCATCTTCCGAGGGCGCCGCGTACAGTGTGCCGCGGAGACTGCGGGCGTGCGCGTCGCGTTTCCGGGCCCCACAGCGCTGGACACAGTTGTGTGCGACGGACTTGCTATGGAAGTGGGCGGC
>CAZKZT010000431.1:0-3011 GCA_964557265.1 uncultured Hyphomicrobium sp. | reverse complement strand
GCGAGCACTTCGTCGTACTTCTTGACGACTTTTCTGATGTGAACTTCAGCCATAGATGCTCGCCCTTACCCTTTCGTGGCACCGGCGGTGAGGCCGGCGATATAGTAGTCCATCAGGAACGCGTAGATGATCAGCGGTGGCGCCGCACCGAGCAGCGCCCCTGTCATGATCTGTCCCCAGTTGAAAACGTCGCCCTTGATGAGCGTCGTGATGATGCCAACCGGCAGCACCAACTGACTCTCGGACGTCGTGAACGCCAGCGGATAGAGGAACTGCGCCCAGCTCACTGTGAAGGCGAAAATGGTCGCCGCGATAATTCCCGGCAACGCGACGGGGACGAAAATCTTCACCAGTGTTTGCGTCCACGAAGCACCGTCGATGAGCGCGGCCTCGTCGAGTTCCTTGGGGATCGATGCGAAGTAGCCGATCATGATCCAGGTGCAGAACGGCACCGTCAGCGTCGGATACAGAATGAGCAGCACCCACCACCGGTTGATCAGCTCGATTCCCGTATACTCGTTGAAGACGGCCATCATCTTGAACAAGGGGATGAAGAGCAGCGTCTCCGGAATGAGGTAGGTCAGAAACACGCCGGTGCCGAGGACCGTCGAGCCCCAGAACTTCATCCGAGAAAGTGCGAATGCCGCTGGCACGCTGATCAACATCGTGATGATGACCACCGAAACGGACACCACCGCCGAGTTGCGAAAGAAGGTAAGGAACGTGCTCGACGTAAGCAGCTCCTTGTAGTTCGCCAGTGTGGGATCGAATACCCACCACGGATTGGTGATCGCCGAGATCTCCTGGCTGGTCTTCAGCGAGGTGATCAGCATGTAGATCGGCGGTGTCAGGAAGAAGATCACAAACAGGATCAGGAAGAAGTAGGACCAGCGAAGGGCCCACTGCCGATCCCGGCTCATGCTGCCGTAGTTCGCGCGGGGCGCGGCCGCCGGTGTTGAAGTCGCCGCGGTCATGCCTCGTTCCCTCTCTTGACGATGTCGCGCAGGATGAAGATCGCGCCGATGGTGAGAATGGGCACCATGAACAGCGACACCGACGCACCGAGCGGAATGTCACCGCCTTCGATACCGAGGCGGAAAGCCCAGGTCGCGAACACATGCGTCTGATCGAGAGGATCGCCGCGTGTCAGGACGCGCACAATGTCGAAGTTGGCGAACGTCACGATTGTCGAGAACAGCGCCGTGATCATGATGATGTTGCGCATCATCGGCAGAGTCACGAAGCGCATCGTCTGCAACCAGTTCGCGCCGTCGATTTTCGCAGCTTCGTAGAGCTGGTCAGGCACCGATTTGAGTGCCGCCAGGTACATGATCATGAAGAACGGCGCACCGATCCACACGTTGACGAGAATGACGCAGAACCGCGCCCAGTACTCATCACCAAGCCAGGGAATGCCGCTCAAGCCGATCCGCTCGAGGATCCAGTTGAACGCCGAGTAGGACGGATCGAACAGCCAGAGCCAGGCGAGCGTGCTCATCGCGGGCGGAATGACCCACGGTATGAGCAGCATGCCGCGCCACTTGCGCTGCCCCTTGTCTGGGATGTTGTGTACGAAATGCGCGACAAAGAAGCCGATGATGGCTTTGAAGAAGACCGCCGTGATTGCAAAGATGCAACTCTGCCAGACGACCATCCAGAACGTCTCGCGCTTGAACAGGAAGGTGAAGTTCGACAGCCCGACGAACTTCTGCATGGACTTGTTCAGCGTCGCCAGATGAATGGCGTAGAGCGCGGGATAGATGACCAGAACGGCGATCAGGAGGATCAGCGGCAGCGTCATGAAAAACGCGATCGTCGATTTTCTCTGGAAGGCCTTCTGAAAAGAACCGCGACGATCGGCGCGCATCATCGCTCCGTCGTGCTTCACACTTGCGTCGACCATTTATCGACCTCTTGGAACGTGGTTTATTGCCGGAACGCCGTGGTATCCGCGAGCGACGCACACGGATACCCGCCACGAATGCAGCTTCAGCACTCCGGTTCGGGCCCGCGTCATTGGCGGGCTCGTCGCTATGCCGGTGCGCGCCGCGGTCCAACGGGACAGCGACGCGCCCTGGCTCAAGTCCGCATGAAGCCTTCGAGTTCGCTCTCGGCCCACGAGAGGACAGATTCAAGCTTCTCGCCGCGGTGATAGCGGACGATCATCTTCGTCATCAGACCCTGCGTGTAGATCTGCTCGGCGATACGATGCGGGCTCGGCGCGGCAGCGATCGAGAGGACCTGATGATTGTGCGGATTGGCGTAGTGATACATCGTGCCCTTTGGGGGGGCCATCTCCGCCCACGTCTTGAAGGTCGAGAAACTGGCGTAGGCCGGGATATCGTAGCCCTTGCTCGCCTCGACCATGCTCTGCGCCGCGGCTTCCGTGGACAGGGCCCGCAGAAGCGATTTCGCCGCCGCCTTATTCTTCGAGAAGCCCCAGATGCCCCAGAAGTACGGCAGGAACGGCGCGTGGCGTCCCGACGGTCCGATCGGCATGCCGTGATGCCAGATCTGCTCGGCGATCTGCGGCGCGTCGCGAACGGCAACCGCCCAAGCAGACGGCGGGTTCAGGATCGAGGCACCGCGGCCCGAAACGAGCCATTTGTTGTTCGACGCGTCGTCCCACGACGGCGCATCGGCCGGCAGCTCGGCCGTAAGTTCCTTCATGTACTCCATCACCTGACGGACTTTGTCGGTCTTGGCGGTGATGTTTTCCTTCTGATCGACGAGGACGGCGCCATAGGAATTGAAGAAGGCACCAGCCGTGTCCACTGAGTCCGACGTCGTGCCGAGGCCGATACCGAAGGGGTGTCCTGCCTTGTTGCACGCCTTCGCGGCCTTCAGGTAGGTCTCCATATTCCAGCCGTCGGCTTTAGGAGCCTGTCCGGCCGGATACATGGCGAGGATGTCGACGCCAGCGTGCTGCTTCAGCAGATCGATGCGTGATGCCGGCCCCTTGATCTGGCTGCCTGCCGTCGAAGGGACGCCAACCCACTTGCCGTTGATCT
>CAZKZT010000430.1:0-3017 GCA_964557265.1 uncultured Hyphomicrobium sp. | reverse complement strand
CCTGCGCCCCAATACTCCCCAATATTCAAGCCGTTGAATAATATTGAAAATGGTGGGCCCGGCAGGACTCGAACCTGCAACCAGACGGTTATGAGCCGCCGGCTCTAACCATTGAGCTACGGGCCCGCGCCGGATCGGACCTGAGGTCGCGGCGAGGCGCGTCTCTATAACAGGTTCGCGCTGGCCTTTGCACCCACTGGGACGCCCGCCCCGCACCTTACCGCGAATTAAGTTCCTGGCCTGTCCGTTTGCACGCTTTCGCCGCATTGGCCGGCCACAGACGGTTCAGCTGGACGACCAATGGGAAAGACTATGCAACCATTCAAATCACTGGCGCTTGCGAGCCTCCTCGCGCTTGTCCCCTTCCTCGGAGCCGCCCCCATGACGACCGCTGACGCTCAGGCGCCGCTTCCCAGCCGCTGGATCATGGTCGCCGGTCACGGCAGTGTCGAGGCCCCGCCCGACGGTGCCGAGATCACGACCGGCGTCACATCCGAGGCGAACACCGCGCGCGCCGCACTCGATGCCAACAATGCCGCCATCCGTAAGATCATCGACGGCCTCAAGGGTGCCGGCCTCGAGGCGAAGGACATCCAGACCCAGCAGTTTCAGATCAGCCCCCGCTATCGCAACTACAAGGATCGCGGCCAGCAGATCGAGGGTTACACGGTGCACAACCAGCTCCGGTTGAAGATCCGGGCCATCGACCGCGTTGGCGCGATCCTTGATCAGGTCGTGACGCTCGGTGCCAACCAGGCGAGCAGCATCAACTTCCTTGTGTCCGATGCCGAGAAGCGCCGCGACGAGGCGCGCAAGAAGGCAGTTGAAAACGCGCGCAACCGGGCGCAGGTCCTCGCGGAGGCGGCAGGCGCACGGCTCGGTTCCGTGCTGACGATCACGGAGGAAGTGATCGGTAGCCCGCGGCCGCCGCGTCCGATGGTGATGCGCGGATCTATGTCGTCCGCCGATGCGTCGGTGCCGATCGAGGCGGGCAGCGAGACGCTGACGGTCCGCGTCGAGGTAGCCTTTACGCTCGAGGCGGCGATGTAGGTTGCCGGGGCGACGGCGCTTCTTCTCAGCAGCCCGTGGCCTCAGGCTTGCCCGTGTCGGTCATGGCCGCCACGGGCATAGCACCACGCCCGAGGGCGACAGCACCTCTTCCCAGCAACCCGTGGCTACAACAAAACCAGCGTCGCCAGCCCAAGAAACGCGACGAATCCGACCACGTCGGTGATGGTCGTGACGAATGTCGCCGATGCGACGGCGGGATCGAAGCCGAACCTGTCCAGCGCCAGCGGTACGAGGATGCCCGCGACCGCGGCCGAGAACAGGTTGATCACCAGCGCCGTCGCGATGACGATCCCCAGGGTGCCGATCCCGAACCACAAAAACACGAGCGGTCCGAGCACCGCCCCGAGCGTCAGGCCGTTGATGATGCCGACCGCGGCCTCGCGCAGAATGATGCGCTTGCGGTTGGCGGGGCCGAGATCCTTGGTCGCGAGCGCGCGTACCGTGACCGCCATCGTCTGCGTGCCGGCATTGCCGCCCATGGAGGCGACAATCGGCATCAGCACCGCGAGCGCCACCATCTGTTCGATCGAGGCGTCGAACTGCTTGATCACCGACGCGGCGAGCGCGGCGGTGAACAGGTTGACCGCGAGCCAAACGATGCGGCTGCGCACAGTCGAGATGACGCTGTCGCCGATGTTTTCATCACCGACGCCCGCGAGGCGGCGCAAGTCCTCGTCGGTCTCTTCCTCGATAACCTCGACGATATCGTCGACCGTGACGACGCCGACGAGCCGTTTGTTGGCGTCGACGACCGGCGCCGATTTGAGATCGTAGCGTTCGAACTGCCGCGCCAGCTCTTCCTGGTCGACCGTCGCCGAGACCGTGTGCCGGTCGGCTTCCATGATCTGCTGCACGAGCACCGCGCGCTTGGTGCGCAGCAGGCGCGACAGGTCGATCGTGCCGAGCACGCGATAGCTCGGATCGACGATGAAGATGTCCGTGAACGTCTCCGGCAGGTCCTCGGATTCGCGCATGTGGTCGATCACCTGACCGACCGTCCAGAACGGCGGCACCGCGACGAAGTCCGTCTGCATCAGACGGCCGGCGGTTTCCTCCGGATATTCGAGGTTGCGTTCGAGCGCGATACGATCGCTCGACGGCATCTGGGCGAGGACGTCCTCCTGGTCCTCCTTGTCGAGGCTTTCGAGGACGTAGGCGGCGTCGTCGGTATCGAGCTCGACGATGACCTTGGCCAGCAGTTCGTTCGGCAGTGCTTCAGCAAGCTGGTCGCGGACGTTGGGGTCGATCTCCGACATCACTTCGGGGTCGAAGTCCGACCCGAGCATCTCGATCAGCTTGACGCGCTCGTCGGGTCCCAGCAGCTCGATGATATCGGCGAGGTCGGGCGCGCGGATCCCGTGCGTGAGGGTGCGGATGGCGTCGGACCGCCCCTCCTCGATCGCGAGCGAGAGCGCCGCGAGGCGGCGGGCGCTGGCGGGGCCCTCGGCTTCGGCCGTCTCTGCGGCGGTTGATTCCTCGCTCATCGGCAGCCTTGTGCGGTGTCGGTGGTTCGTCGGTGTGCGCATAGCACGGGCGGCGCCTGATTCCACCGTGCTTTCGCATCGCGCGATGACGTCCGTGAGAACGTCGACTATGGATAGGCGATGCATGCGGCACAGAAGCTCGTATTCGCAAATTCCGTGGACTACGCCCGCCACACGGGTGGCTGGGTCTACAACTCCCGAGTGATGCGGGAGGTCCGTTCGTTCGGTTGGAGTGTCACACCGCTGGATCTGCCAGCAGGCTTTCCGCGGCCGGATGCGCCAGCGGTGGCACAGGCTGAGGCGCTGTTCGCGGGGGTGCCCAATGGCGCGATCGTGACGGCGGACCAGATCTGCCTGTCGCCGCTTGCCTCGGTTGTGGCGCGCGAAGCTGCGCGTTTGCGGTTCGTGATGATCTTCCACCATCCGATCGCAAAGGAGGAGGGGCTGCCGTCACCCGAGCGG
>CAZKZT010000429.1:1460-3030 GCA_964557265.1 uncultured Hyphomicrobium sp. | reverse complement strand
CCGAGTACGCCGTGCGACGTGCCCAGCAGATGCTTGAGGAAGTACTCGTGGCCCTTGCCCGAGCTGCCGAGGATGTTCGAGCGCCACACGAACATGTTGCGCGGGAAGTTCTCAGGGCTGTCGGGGTCCTCCCACGCGAACGAGAGGTCGCCGGATTTCAGCGCCTTGGCGACGTAGTCTTTGGGCTCGAGTTTCGCATCCGCCGCCTTTTGCGCGATCGAAAGCGAGTTCTGCGTCAACGTCGGATAGGCGGGCAGCCATCCCATGCGGATGGAGCGCATGTTGTAGTCGATGATTGCGCCGTCCCACGGCCCTGGCGGTGCGGTGGGTGAAAGGATGTCGCTCGTGTGCATCGTCTCGTAGCGCCACTGATTGGAGTGGACGTAGAAGAACGATGTCGAGTTCTGCTGGCGGGGCGGGCGGCCCCAGTCGAGCGCGAAGGCGAGCGGCGCCCATCCGGCCTGCGGGCGCAGTTTTTCCTGCCCGACATAGTGCGACCAGCCGCCACCCGACTGGCCAATACATCCGCACATGACCAGCATGTTGATCACGCCGCGGTAGTTCATGTCGCAGTGGTACCAGTGGTTCATCGCGGCGCCGATGATGACCATCGACCGGCCGTTGGTCTTCTCGGCGTTGGTCGCGAACTCGCGCGCGACCTGGATGATCTTGTCGCGTGAGACGCCGGTGATCCGCTCGGCCCAGGCGGGTGTGTAGGGCGTATCCTCGTCGTAGGACGCCGCGACGTGCTCGCCGCCAAAACCCTGGTCGACGCCGTAGTTCGCGATGAAGAGATCATGCACGCTGGCGACCAGCGTCTCGCCTTCGACAAGCGCCAGCGTCTTCACTGGTACACGGCGATTGAGCACGCTCGCGTGATCGGAATGCGTGAAATGCGCGTGCTCGATGTTGCCGAAGTAGGGGAAGGCAACGTCGGCGTATTCATCCTTGATGTCGTCGAGAGAGAGGCGGAGCGTCGTCGCGCGGCCGGTCGTCTCTTTCTCCTCGATGTTCCACTTGCCCTTCTCGCCCCAGCGGAAGCCGATCGAACCGTTCGGCACGACGATGCGACCGGATGCCTCGTCATAGGCGACGGTTTTCCATTCCGGATTGTTGGTCTCGCCGAGGCTCTCCACGAAGTCGCTTGCGCGCAGGAAGCGATCCGGCACGAGCTGGCCGTTCTGGCGCACGAGCTTCACCAGCATCGGCATGTCGGAATACTGGCGTACGTAGTCGCGGAAGTACTTGGCTTGCCGGTCGACGTGGTACTCCTTGAGGATGACGTGACCCATCGCCATCGCGAGCGCCGCGTCGGTGCCTTGCTTCACCGACAGCCAGATGTCGCCGAACTTCGACGCTTCCGAATAGTCCGGGCAGATGACGGCGCTCTTCGCACCGCGATAGCGCGCTTCCGTGTAGAAGTGCGCGTCCGGCGTGCGCGTCTGCGGGACGTTGGAGCCCCACAGGATGATGAAGCCGGCATTGTACCAGTCGGCGCTTTCGGGGACGTCCGTCTGTTCGCCCCAGGTCTGCGGTGATGCCGGCGGCAGGTCGCAATACCAGTCGTAGA
>CAZKZT010000429.1:596-1450 GCA_964557265.1 uncultured Hyphomicrobium sp. | reverse complement strand
GGCACCGATGATTTCGGTGACCTCGTCCCACTTGGCGCGCACGAAACCGCCGTGACCACGCACGGAGATGTAGTCGTTTCGCTTCGCCTGATCCTCGACGATGCTCCGCCATGCGGCGACGGGCGCCAGTGTCTTGCGCGCCGCGCGCCAGTGACGGAGAAGTCGCGAGCGGATCAGCGGATACTTCACGCGGTTGCCGGAGTAGAGGTACCAGCTGTAGCTCGCGCCGCGCGAGCAGCCGCGCGGTTCGTGGTTCGGAAGATCCGGGCGCGTGCGCGGGTAATCGGTCTGCTGCGTCTCCCAGGTGACGATACCGCCCTTGACGTAGATCTTCCACGAGCATGAGCCGGTGCAGTTGGCGCCGTGCGTCGAGCGCACGATCTTGTCGTGCTGCCAGCGCCGGCGGTATCCTTCCTCCCAGCTGCGATCCTCGGTTGTGGTAACGCCGTGTCCGTTCGAGAAGGGTTCGGTGACCTTGTTGAAGTAGCTCAAGCGGTCGAGAAATTGGCTCATTGTTGTTGGCCTCGATGCTGGGTCAGGTTCATGCGACAGGTGTGAGGGCGGAGGTCGGCGCTGGCGGATCGCCGCCACGCTCGATGTCGAAGAGGAGACCGCCGCGGCGCGTGTAGAACCACCACGTAACGGCGATGCAACTCATGTAGAAGACGAGAAACGTGTAGAGCGCCGCCTCGGCACCGCCCGTGAGCGTGATCGATGTGCCGAACCCTTTGGGGATGAAGAAGGCGCCGAATGCCGCGATCGCCGAGGTGAAGCCGATGATCGCCGCGGACTCCTTGTCGGACTGCTTGGCGCGATCGGCGACAGTGAGCTGGGGCTCGAGGCGTCCGACCTCC
>CAZKZT010000429.1:0-586 GCA_964557265.1 uncultured Hyphomicrobium sp. | reverse complement strand
ACCTCCTTGCGCATGATCGCGGGGATCATCTGGAAGGTGGAGGCGTTGCCGACGCCGGTTGCGGCGAACAGGAAGAGGAAACTCACGAAGAATACCGGGAAGGCGCTCGGGCTGCCTTTCATGCCGATGGCATAGAGGATGCCGACGACGCCGAGGCTCATGGCGATGAACACCCAGAAGGTGATGCGTGCGCCGCCGAAACGATCGCTCGGTTTTCCAGCGAGCGCGCGCGCCACGGCGCCGACGAGCGGGCCGAGGAAGGCGTACTGGAGCGCGTTGATCTCCGGGAAGAGGATCTTGGACAGCAGCGGGAACGCCGCCGAGAAGCCAATGAACGAGCCGAACGTGCCGGTGTAGAGCCAGCACATGATCCAGTTGTGTGTGCGGCGGAAGATGACGGCCTGATCGGCGAAGCTGGACTTCATGCTCGCGATGTCGTCCATGCCGAACCAGGCCGCGAACGCCGAAGCGATGATGAACGGCACGAACACGAAGCCCGCGTTCTGCAGCCACAGCGTCGAGGTGACGCCGTTGACGGTTGCGGTTTGCGCCTCGCCGCCGATCCAGCCGAAGACGCCGGCCGTGA
>CAZKZT010000428.1:0-3037 GCA_964557265.1 uncultured Hyphomicrobium sp. | reverse complement strand
GGTGCAGAAGCCGCATCCGCCGATCTGGATTCCCGGCGGCGGCTCGGTCGAGACGTGGCGGTGGGCAGCCGAGTGCGACTACGTGTTCTGCTACCTGTCGTACTACGGCTACAAGATGGCTCAGACGGTGATGAAGGGCTTCTGGGCCGAGATGGACCGGCTCGGCAAGGATCGTAATCCCTACCGCGCCGGCTTCGCGCAGGTGGTCGGCGTCGCCGAGAGCCGCCAGCAGGCGATGGACCTCTATTCCGAGCCCGCCGAATACTTCTATGGCCGCTGCCTGCACGTCGATCCGCGCTTCGCCTCGCCGCCCGGCTACACGACCGAAGCGACGCAGCGCGTCGGCCTCGAAAGCCAGGTGAAGATGGCGGCGGAAGCCTCCAAAGCCGGCCAGAATGCGCAGCAGCCGTCGGCCATGAAGATGCAGACGCTGGCCCGCGACATGAAAGGCATCGTCGACAACGGCTACGTCATCGTCGGCTCACCGGACGACGTGACCGATCAGCTCATGGAACTCGCGAAGACGCTCAACATCGGCCAGCTCATGCTGCTCATGCAGTTCGGCAACATGTCGAAGGATCTGACCAAGTACAACACCCGCCTGTTCGCCGAGAAAGTCATGCCGCGCTTGAAGCCGCTGTTCGCGGAGTGGGAGAACCGGTGGTGGCCGAAGCCGATGGAGCGGTCGGCACGCGCCACACTGCCGGCGTTCGCGGGCTCCGCCGCAACCGCTGCCGAATGATCAACGCGGACAAAACCGCGAAGAACAAGCGAGACGTGCCAGGGGAGAGCGTCCATTGAGCGAGCCCACGACAACGACCGTCGACGTCAACGGCCATCCATGCCGCGTATGGACCAAGGGCAGCGGCCCGAAGATCGGCTTCCTTGCAGGCTTCGGCGGCTTGCCGAGGTGGATACCGTTCCTCGATCGCCTCGCAGAGAGCCGCACGGTTGTCGTACCGTCGCTGCCCGGCTTTCCCGGCGCGGCTGGGCATAACGTCCTCGACACGCATCTCGATTGGTTGGTGGCAGTCAAGACGCTGCTCGACGGCGCGGGCCTCGACGGTGCCGATCTCGTCGGCAGCTCGGTTGGCGGCTCGTTCGTCGCGGAGGTCGCAGCGTTGTGGCCACAAAGCGTGCGTCGCATCGCGATCGTGGCGCCGTTCGGGTTGTTCGACGAAAAAGACCCCGCGACGGACGTGTGGGCACAGCGCGGCGATGACGTGCCCGGACTGCTGTGCGCCGATCCGCAGATCTACAAGGATCTAAAAGCCATCCCGCCGGGCGCCAACTCTGTCGAGTGGCCGATCGAGCAGACGCGCGCGGCGGAGGCGGCAGCGCGCATCCTCTGGCCGCTCGGCAACACCAAACTCGAACGGCGCCTGCCTCTCATCAAAGCGCCGACTCTGCTGATCTGGGGCGAGGGCGACCGCGTGATCCCGCGATCGTATGCCGACAAGATTGCCAATGCGATCCCGGGTGGCGCGAAGATTACGACAATCCCCGGCGCCGGCCACCTCGCCGAGCTGGATCGGCCGGACGCGGTGGCAACGGCTGTGCTGGAGCACGTCAGTTGAGGGAGCGGCCCCTTCACGCCTCCGGCCGGATCGCGAGGACATCGCAAGGCAGCGCATTGAGAAGCACCTCGGAGGTGGAGCCGATCAGCTGGCCCGACGCATTGAGGCGGCTGTATGTCCCCGTGACAACGACATCCGGACGTTTGGCCTCCACATAGTCGACCAGCACCGGTCCGGGTTTGCCTTCGATGATCGTGAACGTCGCTTTGGCGTCACTCTCGGGCAGGAAGGAACGGATCTCCGCGTCGGCGATCCGCAGCATGCGGGCACGCTCGCTGGCCTCGATCTCGTCGATGGACTTGCCCGCGTCGCGCCCCGACCAGTCAGGCTCGACTTCGAGCGCGTGCACGAGCGTGAGGTCGGTCGCCGGGAACAGTTGGCGCGCGGCTGTGGCGGTAGCGCGGGAGGTCGTGGAAAGATCGACGCTGACCGCGACATTCTTGTACGCCCCTTCCGTGCGGCGGCGCACCGCAAGCACCGGCACATGCGCGTGGCGAAGAATGCGCGCGGCCGTGCTGCCGAATAGCTTCTCGCCGAGCACCTTCGAGTGCGCGGGCCCCGTCACCACGAAATCAGTCTCGATCGCCTTGGCGTGCTCGATCACGCGCTCGGCCGGGTCACCGATCACGACATGCTTCGAGATCGTCTGCTTCAGGACGGCGCGAGCGCCACGCTCCAGCTCCGCCATCTCGGCATCGATGTTGCGGATGCGCCGCTCGATGCCGATCGGACGCGCCGAGCTTGCTTCGAGAACGTGGCAGATCGTCAGCGCCGCGCCCCATTCCTTGGCGAGCTGGACGGCCCGGTCGAATGCGCGATCGCTGGCCGCGGTCAGGTCGGTCGCGAGGAGGATATTCCGCGGCTTCTTCGCCGCCGGCGTCTTGGCCATGACTGCACCTCAAGGGCTTGAGTTGCAGCCATTCAACCTGAGGGCGTGCGATGTGCCTTGATGCGCATCAAACGGGGGCAAGCAGCGAGATCAGCTTCCACGCCGGCCGAAGCTGGAGCGCTGCGCGACTGGTCGCGGAATGGACCCGGCCACAGAAGTGATATTGCCTCCGTTCCGCTCATCACCACGAGACCTCAAAATGTAAGTGAGCGCCGCGGTGAAAATGGCGAGGTCAATCCAGCCAAACAAGCCGGCCCACCGATACGGAAGCCCGAGCGAAGCGACGGACGACACGACACTCAGCACATGGAGCAGCGGGCGCAGAGCAGCGATCGCGAACAAGGGATAGGACAGCGCCGAGCCCGCATAGAGGATCGTCGCATGCGCTGCCGCAACGACTGCGACCGTCCACGCCATCCGCCGGTTTGCCGCCTCGGGGTGGACATCGTCGGGCTCCGCGCGCCACAGGAAAGCAATGAAAATTGGAAGGAACAGAACAATCGTTATTGGCGAAGATATGAGACCTTGAGCGAACTCCGAAAAGCGCCAGCTCATGACCGATCCGAACACG
>CAZKZT010000427.1:0-3037 GCA_964557265.1 uncultured Hyphomicrobium sp. | reverse complement strand
ATCACGCTGTCACCCTCGACGACGCCGAGCGCGGTGCCGCTGCCCTTTTTGAACATCATAAGTTTCATAGTGTTATGTCCTTTGGGTGGTTGCTTTTGGGTTTGGTTCAGCGCTTGGCGGCGGCTTCGTCGGCGCGGATGTCGGCGATCGACCGCTCCCGCAGCTTGAGCCACCAGCCGTACTGGACTGTCCAGTCGTCCAATGCCTCGGTCATCGGCCGGCCGAGCGCGAGCTCCGCCATTTGCGGCCAGCACGGATTGACCAGTGCCTCGCGCGCGATCGCGACGAGATCGGCCTGCCCCTTCTGGAGGATATCCTCCGCGTGGGCGGGCTCGACGATCAGACCGACGGCCATCGATTTGATGTCGGCCTCTCGCCGGATCCGATCGGCGTAGGGGACCTGGAAGCCCCACGTGCGCTTGACCCGGGCGGCAGTGGCCGAGCCCATCAGGCCGCCCGACGAGCAGTCGATCACGTCGACACCGCGCGCCTTGAGCTCCTTCGCATAAGCAACTGAATCATCGAGAGTCCAGCCGCCGTCGAGGCCGTCCACCGCAGAGATTCGCACGAACAGAGGCATCCCCTGCGGGATCACCTTGCGGATGGCTTCGGTGATTTCGAGCGGGAAGCGTGTACGGCCCGCGAAATCGCCGCCGTAGCCATCGTTGCGCTTGTTGGACAGCGGTGACAGGAACTGGTGGACGAGATAGCCGTGGGCGTTGTGGATTTCGATCATCTCGAAACCGGCTTCGACGGCGCGTTTTGCCGCTTCGGCCCACTGCTGGACGAGTTTGCCGATCTCGTCCGGCGTCATTGCGTGCGGCGTGAGGTAGCCCGGTGCCATCGGTTCGGACGTGGCCGAGACGATAGGCCATTGCTTCTCGCCGCGCTTGAAATCTTCGGCGTTGAGAGGGCCGTTGCCGAACCAGGGCCGCTGCATCGCGCCTTTGCGGCCTGCGTGTCCGAGCTGGATCGCTGGCAGCGCGCCTTGCGCCTTCATGAAGGCTGCGATGGGCTTGAGGGCTTTGGTATGTGCGTCCGACCAGAGGCCGACGTCCCCGTTGGTGATGCGGCCTTCAGGCGTGACTGCTGTCGCCTCGACGACGACGCAGCCGGCGCCACCGAGCGCGAAGCGGCCGAGATGGGCGAGATGCCAGTCCTGCGCGATGCCGTCGATTGCGGAGTACGTGGCCATCGGCGCGATGACGACGCGGTTCTTGAACGTCGCCTCGCGAATGGCGAGGGGCGTAAAGAGGAGTGGCTTTGTCATGAAGCGGCTTGATCCATGAATGTTGGCGGCCGTTGCCCGTTCAATAAGCGAGCGAGCAGCCCTCAACTGTCAAGGCCGAATGCCGTCTAGCAGCGGTTCGCGGCGCGCAAGGCCGCCAAGAGCCACGCAGAATAGAAAAGCCCCGCTCACGTCGCCTGCTGCGACGCGGTCGAGGCTTATTCGCTCCGAAGAGCAGCGTGTTTCAGGAAGCCGCTTCCGTGCCGCCGCTGAGGTCCGGCCGGAGTTCGCTCGCATCCTGGGCGCGGCGGACGCGACCTTCGAGCTGTGCGCCTTCATCGACGCTGAGCGTCTGATGATGGACGTCGCCTTCGACCTTGGCGCCGGCTTCGAGCAGGACGCGGACGCCACGGATCGTGCCCATGATCGAACCGAAAACCGTGATCGTCTCGGCTGAAACCACGCCGGTCACCTTGCCGACGTCACCGATAATGACTTCGGTGCCAAGCACATCGCCCTGGATTTCGCCTTCGACGCGGATCTTACCCTTGGAAATGATGCGCAGGCCCTGGCCGATGATCGTCAGATCGCGGCCGATAATCGAGATGCCGGTGTTGGAGCCTTCCGAAACCGGCCGGGTCGCCGGAATGACCGTTTCCGGGCTGTGTCCGTGGTGCTGCTGCGGCGGCGGTGGCGGCGGTGTTGCCTCGCTGCGCGAGGGTACGGGCGACACTGACTGGAGCCGCAAGGCGTCCATTCGTTGAGGTTCGCCACCGGCCTTGGGAGTCGTCCCGTTACGCGTGAACATTGTAGTCCCCCGTAGTTTCGTATGAACAGATCCGTGCAGTGAATTGAACGGACCACGCCCCCATGGTCGAAATATGTCGTAGCCCCGCGATCTGGGAACGTCACGCGGGAAACCGCGATTGGTTAAGGCGCGATCTTCAAGCCGGTCGACGCTCCAAGAGGGGCGGCGATGGCTGGCGCGAGCAAGACGCCGGATCGTTCTGCCGCCTCACACGGGGCAGGCGAGTGGCCTGCCGGTATCACGCCGAGGGCGCTCGGGGGACACGCAGCGTGGGCAAATCGGTGTAATGCGCGCCCAAGTGCGGCATTGCATGTTGCAACCGCGCACCTGTTTTGGCATGGTCCGCCCGCCATTCGTGGCCGGTCGCATACGGACGACGGGGCCTTATCGTTTCCCTATGCATGGCGGCACGATGAATTCTTCGTCCTCACTGGGCGGCAACTGACCAAAAACGGGGAGCACTCTACCCATGCAGTCCATCTTGTGGGCCATCATCGTCTGTGGCCTGCTATCGCTTGCCTACGGTGCGTTTACGATCCGCGCCGTGATGGCAGCCGATGCAGGCAACGCGCGCATGCAGGAAATCGCCGGCGCCATCCAGGAAGGTGCGCAGGCCTATCTGACGCGCCAGTATCAAACGATCGCCATCGCTGGCGTGCCGATCTTCATTCTCGTCGGTCTCCTGCTCGGCTGGCTGGTTGCTTTCGGCTTCCTGATCGGCGCGGTGCTCTCGGGGCTCGCGGGTTTCGTCGGTATGCATGTCTCGGTGCGCGCCAACGTACGCACCGCCCAGGCCTCCACCGTTTCGCTCGCTGACGGCCTCTCGATGGCCTTCCGCGCCGGTGCGGTAACCGGCCTGCTGGTTGCGGGCCTCGCGCTCCTCGGCGTCGTGGTCTACTACGCCATCCTGACGGCGGGCATGGGTCTTTCTGCCACCAGCCGCACGGTGATCGATTCGCTCGTCGCTCTCGGCTTCGGCGCCTCGCTGCTCTCGATCTTCG
>CAZKZT010000426.1:0-3039 GCA_964557265.1 uncultured Hyphomicrobium sp. | reverse complement strand
CCTTGCCGTTGGTGCGGCGATAGCCTTCGAATGTGGCGCGCGCTTCGAGCGGGAGCACCGGCTCGGCTTTCGCATCTTGCGCGAACGCATAGTCGCGATCGAATTCGCCGAAGGCGCAGTTGTGCGTGTGGATATGCGTGCCCGGCGCGATGTTGTCGGTCGCGAAGCCGATGATCTGGCCGAACTTGAGGATCGGCGCCCCCTTCTCGATCCGCGCCGTCGCCATCTTGTGGCCGCGCGGAATCCGCCCGATCGCTGTGATGCCTTTTGCGATCGCGCCTTGCGCGACCTGATCAACGGCGACAACGACGTTGTCGCTCGCATGAAGACGCAGAGTACGCGGCTCGGCAGTGGGCTTGTCCTGCATACGGGGCTCCCTCGAATCTTGGAATTTTTCTTAACTGCATTGAGCGCGGACGAGGGCGCCCCGTCAATCGGATGTAGGTACTCAAAGTTGATCCCGATCGCGCCGTCTCAACTCCCCATCACACAGGCGTGAGCCCTCTGGCGGAGCCGCGAGGGGGCTCCATATACGTTTTATGACAACGGCGGTCCGTATGGTCGGGCTGCCCGCACTCGAGAAAAAGAGCCAACAACAAAGATGAACGAGATGCCGTCAGTGTAGTGGCGCGCAGCGCATCACAAGAAGCGACGCCAGGACACTCCCGACACCCGTGTTAACCGAATTCGCCCCTCGACCACCCGGTCCGAGCACGCTGTTGCGTGCGCCGAGACCCGCCAGCCGGTTGGATGACAGAGCTTCGGCAGCAGCCGAGAACGGCCTGGGAAAAAGGATCCGCGATTTCCCGGGGCCGAGAGAACGAAGAAGCGCGGCCATGACAAGAAGACAGACGGAGAGAGACAATGAAGACCATCCTGAGCACCCTCGTCGCAGTCGGCCTCTTCGCAGGTGCGGCTAACGCGCAATCCAATCCGTTCACCGATCCGAGCCTGGCGCTCCCGCATTCTGAAGGCTACGAGCAGGCGCTGCCGCGCACCAGCAACGACGACTACCGCCAGGCTCTGCCCCGTGGCGCGTTCGATGAATTCAACGACCCGAGCCTGCCGCTGCCGCTGACCGACGCGACCTTCCCGGACATCACGATCGCGACCCCGTGATCAACCGCGGCAACCTGTTCGGATACGCACGAAATGGAAGGAAAAGGACAATGAAAAAGGTTCTGAGCACAGCCATCGCCCTTGGCCTGTTCGCGGGCATCGCCGGCGCTGCGGTGAGCCCATTCGACGATCCGAGTCAGGCCCTGCCGCGCTCGACGAGCTATGAACAGGCGCTCCCGCGCGTGAGCAACGACGACCACCGTCAGGCGTTGCCGCGCACCAGCAACGACGACCATCGCGATGCTCTCCCCTTCACGCAGGACACATTTCCGGACATCACCATTGCGACCCCCTGACCGAACGCCGGTTGCATAGAGCATTGAAACGGCTGCGGCCCGGAGTTTCCTCCGGGCCGCATTGCTTTGTGTCAGGTCAGTAGGAGTAGAGGGTCAGGAGCGGCGGTCGCGCGGACCGTTGATGCGGCGGCGCAGGCTCGGGAGCGCCGGGCCGGGAGGGGGCAGCGGGCGAACAGGTCCCATCGCCGCGCGGTAAGCGGCAAACGCCGCCATCACCATTGCGGACAGCAGCAACACGATGATCATCGCCTGCGCGTCGGGGTGCGCCGCAAGGCGATAGCCGCCGGGCACAAGGAAACTGCCTGTCGTCAGGGCGGCTGAGATGATGAGCGGCGTACCTGCCATGGCGTGGGCCTCTTGAGTGGAGTGAGCGAAAGCGCGCACCCAAATCGTGAAAAGCGTCGATTGATTTGCTTTTGAGAAGATAATGGTTTGTTCAGCAATTCCCAGCGCGATCGCCGGATAGGGTTGCCGAAAGGTTACCGCGCATGCCAAGTCCAGGCCGTGTTCGGACGATGTTTGACGCCCCCGCCTTTCGGCCCATCGCCATCGCGCGCACGCCGTGCAAACATCGCAATGGGACGCCACGATCGATCCGCATTCACTGCCGAGAGGAGCCAGCGCACCGTGCCGACCGACTTTCTCGATACTCTGGAGACGCGCGCGCCCGAAACGCGTGAGCGATCGCAGTTCGCCTTGCTGCCGGACCTCGTGCGCAAGGCGAAAGCCGGTGCGCCGGGATGGGCCGCCCATCTCGAAGGTGTCGACCCCGCAGCGTTGACCTCGCGCGCCGCGCTCGCCACGGTGCCGCTGATGCGCAAGGCGGCACTGCATGGGTTGCAGGGTGGACGCCCGCCGTTTGGCGGCTTGAACGTCGCGAACGGTCGCGACCTCGGGCGCATCTTCATGTCACCGGGACCGATATTCGAACCCGAAGGGCTCGGCAGCGACTGGTGGCGGTCCGCGCGGGCTCTCTTTGCGGCCGGCGTCCGCTCGAGTGACATCATCCACAACACCTTCGCCTATCACCTCACACCCGGCGGCTGGATCATGGACGCCGGCGCGCGTGCGCTCGGCTGTGCCGTCATCGCCGCCGGCCCCGGCAACACCGAGCAACAGCTGGAGGCGATCCAGCATCTGAAACCCACCGTCTATGTCGGTGTGCCGGACTACCTCAAAATCCTGCTCGACAAGGCGGTCGAGCTTGGGCGCGACGCGTCGTCGATCAAGCGCGCGCTGGTATCGGGCGGCGCTCTGTTTCCGTCTCTGCGTGCCGAATACGCCAAGCGGGGTATCGCCGTATTTCAAGCCTACGCGACGGCGGATCTCGGCAACATCGCCTACGAGAGCGCGGGCCCCGACGGCGCCGTGGAGGGGATGATTGTCGATGAGGGCGTGATTGTCGAGATCGTGCGTCCCGGCACCGGCGATCCAGTCCCGGAAGGCGAAGTCGGCGAGGTGGTCGTGACCGCCTTCAACCGCGACTATCCGATGATCCGCCTCGCGACCGGCGATCTTTCCGCGATCCTCCCCGGCAGCTCACCGTGCGGGCGCACGAATTTGCGCATTCGCGGCTGGCTCGGACGCGCCGACCAGACAACCAAGGTGAGGGGCATGTTCGTGC
>CAZKZT010000425.1:0-3050 GCA_964557265.1 uncultured Hyphomicrobium sp. | reverse complement strand
CCTGCGAAGCGGAAGCCGCGCACGGCACCGTGACGCGCCACTATCGCGAGCACCAGAAGGGCCGCGAGACGTCGACCAACTCGATGGCCTCCATCTTCGCCTGGACGCGCGGTCTCGCCCATCGCGCCAAGCTCGACAACAACGACGCGCTCGCCAAGTTCTCGACGACGCTCGAGAAGGTGTGCATCGACACCGTCGAGTCGGGCTTCATGACGAAGGATCTGGCGCTCCTCGTCGGTGACCATCAGAAGTGGCTTTCGACGACCGGCTTCCTCGACAAGATCGACGAGAACCTCAAGAAGGCCATGGCCGCGTAAGCCACAACGGCCTAAGCTGTTCGCATCGGCATCCGGCGATCCCGCCGGGTGCCGATTGCGTTCTGGAGGAGCTGTCGCGTGACCGGATTGCGCACCTGGTATCCCGAGATCGAGCCCTACGAAACGGGTTTCCTCGACGTCGGTGACGGCCACGTCATTCACTGGGAACGCGTCGGCACGCGCGGCGCCAAACCGGCCGTGTTCCTCCATGGCGGCCCCGGCGGCGGCATCTCGCCGAAGCAGCGCCGCCTGTTCGATCCCAAGCTCTACGACGTGCTGCTGTTCGACCAGCGCGGCTGCGGCAAGTCGACGCCGCACGCCGGACTCGAGGCGAACACGACCTGGCACCTCGTCGCCGACATCGAGCGGTTGCGCGCGCTGATGGGGGTCGAGAGGTGGCAGGTGTTCGGTGGCTCGTGGGGCTCGACTCTGGCGCTCGCCTACGCCGAGACGCATCCCGAACGCGTCAGCGAGCTGATCGTGCGCGGCATCTATACCCTGCAGAAGAGCGAACTCGATTGGTACTACCAGTTCGGCGTCTCCGAGATGTTCCCAGACAAATGGGAGCGCTTCCTCGCACCGATACCCGAGGCCGAGCGCGGCAACCTGATGGCCGCCTACCGCAAGCGGCTGACGAGCGCCGATCGCGCCGTCCAGGTCGAAGCGGCCAAAGCCTGGAGCCTCTGGGAAGGGGAAACGATCACGCTGCTCCCGGATCCGGCGCTGACCAGTCAACACGGCGGCGATGATTTCGCGCTCGCCTTTGCCCGGATCGAGAACCACTTCTTCACGCACGCCGGCTGGCTCGAGGAAGGCCAACTGCTGCGCGATGCGGTGAAACTCAAGGGCATTCCTGGACTGATCGTGCACGGCCGCTACGACATGCCCTGCCCGCTGCGTACCGCGTGGGACCTCGCGAAGGCGTGGCCAGACGCCGACTTCCATATCATCGAGGGTGCAGGGCACGCGTATTCGGAACCCGGCATTCTCGACCGCCTGATCGCGGCCACGGACAAATTTGCCGGGAAGTTCTAGCGACTCTGCTACATGAGCTCGTCGCGCGCCCCGGCGATGGCCTCGGCGATATAGTCGAATGTGACGCGCAGCCGCGCGACCGCGCGCACGTCGGGATGCGCAACAAGCCACAGCTCGCGCACCAGCGGCTCAACGCCGACATCGACCTCGACAAGTTCCGGGTACTGGAGAGACACGAACTTCGGCACAATGCCGACGCCGAGACCGCCGCGCACCGCGGCGAGGCGGGCGAACTGCGTGTTCACCTTCAACGCGTAGCGCTGCTGATTGCCGGCCGCACGGATCGTATGGAGCGCCATCGGCTGATGGACGACATCATCGGTGAATCCGATGAAATCCAGCGGATCACCTTTGTGGGTTTCGAGGTAGGTCCGGTCTGCGTAGAACTTGCTCGCGTAGTCGGCAATCTTCCGCGTGATGACGGAACTGCCCTCGGGACGCGCATGGCGGATGGCGAGATCGACGTCGCGGCGCGCCAGGCTCAAGTTGCGGCTCTGGATGACCAGCTCGATGTCGAGGCCGGGGTTCTCGATCACGAGGTTGCGCATCCGCGACATCAGGAAGAAGGAGCCGAACACTTCCGTCGCGGTCACTCGAACCTTGCCGACGACGGCGTCCGCTGGCCCGGCGGCCATCCGGCCGATCGCATCGGCACTGTCGGCCATCGATCCGGCGGCCGCAGCGGCCCGCTTCCCGGCGGCGGTCAGCGTGAATCGCCCCCCGTGACGGTCGAAAAGTTGCACTCGGAGAACCGTTTCGAGGGCAGCGATACGGCGTCCAACTGTCGCATGGGTAACGCCCAGCGCCCGCGCGGCGGCCGAAAGGCTACCTAAACGAGCCAATTCTAGGAAGAAATGCACATCTTCCCAGTCTGGAGATGCTGTGCGTTTTTTAACAGCCATGGGATATTTTTAGGGAGTTGCCGTGCGTAGATCAACAGTCAAACTCCCTCCCAAGATCATCTTCCTACTTGCGACGTAGGCATCCGATGGGCTGCTCATGTTCGGCCGGGGGGCCGCTGAGCGAATGTTGACAACTGCAACAAAGCGAGGTGTGGGCGCGTGGACCAAGACAAGACGGGTACCTTCGATCTGAATGCGTGCGTACTGCACATGCTCCACCGTGCTCAGCAGGCCGCCGATGAGGCATTTGCCGCGGCCTTCGCTGATACTGGCCTTACGCCCCGCCAGCTCGCTGTACTCGTGATCGTGTCCGAACGCGAAGGCACCAACCAGGTCGGCCTCGTCGATGCGACCGGCATCGACCGCTCGACCACAGCCGATCTCGTCCGCCGTCTGATGCGGAAGGGCTATCTCGCACGCCGCCGCGCGCGGCATGATGCACGTTCCAACGTCCTGCGTCTTACGGACGAAGGCAAGGCGCTGCTCGCGACCTTCCGTGCACGCGCGATGGAAGTCGACCGCTTGCTGCTCGATGCGCTGCCGGAAGCGAGCCGATCGCTTTTCATCGAGGCGCTCGGACGTATCGCATCGATCGGGCCAGGCACTGGCGCCGGGAGCACACGCAGCCTCATGGTGGCGGCGGAATAAGCCGCACGCACCGCGCCAGCACGCCGTACAGCGCGATCAGAACAGCGATCCCTGTCCGCTCGGGTCCCGGCGCGTCGGCGCGCGCGGTGGCGCAGGCCGTGCTTCGCGATCCTTGCTCCCCCCCGTCGGAGATGCCGGGGCCGTCGAG
>CAZKZT010000424.1:0-3051 GCA_964557265.1 uncultured Hyphomicrobium sp. | reverse complement strand
CGACCTCGCTTCCCGTCGCCTTGATGCGGGCGACCGCTTCCGCGAGCGGCTCGGCGACGACGCGCATGTGATAAGCGTTGGCGTGCAACAGCGTCGCCGCGTCGGTCATGATGCCGACATGCCCGCGCCAGTAGACGAGATCGCCGCGTTGCGCGGCCTCTACCGGCACGGGACTGCCGAGCGACGCCTGCTGCATGTCCGTATCGCGCAGTGGTGACTTGCCGGCGGCCTGCAACGCGACTTGCACGAGCCCCGAACAGTCGATCCCGGCACGCGAGCGGCCGCCCCACAGATACGGCGTACCGACGAAGCGCGTCGCGACGGCGACGAAATCGGCCTCGCACGCATCGACCGGCACGAGGTGCTGCATCGGCACGAACGCACCGATCGCCAGCGCCGCGAAACCGCCGATCTCGCGATCGACCGTCACCAGCGCGCCCATCGGCAGATCGACAAGCGGCGGCGACTTGACCTCAGGCCGCGCGAAGGCGGGCGTCGACAGCGCCGCGATCTTATGAGTCGGCGTGCCGACTGTCCGCGAGATGGCGGCTTCCGACACGTAGCCGACATAGCCATCGCGGTCGCCTTGCACCCACGCCCAGCCCTCGGCGTCGATTTCGAACACGCGCACGGTCTCGCCGAACAGAAGCTGCGTCGTCAGCGCGGCGCTCGCATCGGGCTTGGCGACGACGTTGGCGATGGCCACGCGCACCTGCCCCGGCCAGCCTTCGACCAAGCCCGCCGCCTCCACTTTCCCTTTCAATCGCACGTCGGCGAGATCGGGCCGGTAGACGTTGAGGCGGGGATCGAGGGCGGCGGTACTCATGAGCGATCCTTCACGCGCCGCCGAGACGGCGGATGACCTCGAACAGCGCGCGGGCGGCCTGCGGCTCACCGCCCTTCGGGCCCAGCGGACGCGGCGCCGGACGCCAGCCGTAGATGTCGAAGTGGGCGTAGGACCGCGCCTGGCGTGCAAACCGCTTGAGGAAGATCGCAGCGACGACCGCACCCGCGAATCCGCCTTCGGCCACATTGTTGACGTCGGCGACGTTGCTCTCGAGCCAAGGGTCGTAGGGCGTCGTCATCGGCAGGCGCCAGACCGGATCGGCGACATCGCTGCCAGCGACGGCGATCGCGCGCGACAGATCCTCGTCGTCGCAGAAGTAGGGCGGCAGGTCCGGCCCCAGCGCCACGCGCGCGGCGCCCGTCAGCGTTGCGAGCGTGAATAGATAGTCGGGGGCTTCCTCGTCGGCGAGCGCCATCGCATCAGCGAGGACGAGACGGCCCTCCGCGTCCGTGTTGCCGATCTCGACGGTGGTGCCGTTGCGCGCGCGGATCACGTCGCTCGGACGGAAGGCACCGCCGCCGATGCTGTTCTCGGCCGCCGCTATGATGACGCGCAGGCGCACGTCGAGCTTGGCGCTCATGACCATATGCGCCAACGCCAGTGCCGCGGCCGCGCCGCCCATGTCCTTCTTCATCAGCAGCATGCCGCTCGCCGACTTGACGTCGAGACCGCCCGTGTCGAAGCAGATGCCCTTGCCGATCGCCGTGATCTTGACCGCGTCGGGCCGCCCCCAGGTGAGGTCGATCAGACGCGGCGCCCGCGGGCTCGCGCGGCCAACGGCGTGAATGAGCGGGAAATTCTTCTCGAGCAGGGCGTCGCCGACCACGACATCGAGGTTCGCGCCATGCCGCGCGGCGAGATCTCGGGCGGCAAGCTCCAGCTCGGCGGGGCCCATGTCGTTGGGCGGCGTATTGATGAGATCGCGGCCGAGCCAGATCGCCTCGACGCTCGCCGTCACGCGCGCGGCATCGGCCCGCTCGGGGATGACGAGCGCTGCCGGCGGCAGATTGTTCCCCTTGCCCTTGTAGCGGCGGAAGCGATAGGCGCCGAGGCCCCACGCGATTGCGGCCATCGTCGGATCGCACGCGAGCGGCTCGGCGAGGCGATACGTGCCGGCCGGGAGCGCAGCAGCGAGAGTGCCGACGAGCGTCGCGCTCGCCACGCCGTTGCTGCCGTCGGCACCACGGTCGCCGGTGCCGAGCACGACGCCTGCGATCGCTCCGTCCGCTCCAGGAAGCAGCACATGGCGGCGCGCAGCCCCGTCGAAACCGTTGGCCTCGAGCCAGGCAATGTGCTCACGCGACAGATGCGCGAGCGCCTCCTTCCAGCCATCCACCGGCGCAAGCCAGATCGGAATGCCGGCGGCACTCTTTCCGGGCTCGAGGAGCACTTGATCCGGCCGTCGTCCGTTGTCTGTCATGAGATCCCGCGTTTCAGTCGAGGCTGATGCGCTTGCTGCGCCCCTGTTTGACCTTGGAGCGCTCGTCCTTGCCCTTGAGCCGCCGCTCCTTCGATGCGCGCGTCGGCTTGGTGGCGATGCGCGGCTTGGGTGGCGTCGCGGCCTCGAGGATCAGCTCGGCGAGGCGCTTGCGTGCATCCGTCCGGTTCATGTCCTGAGTACGGAAGCGATCGGCGCGGATGACGATGACGCCGTCCTTGGTCAACCGGCTGCCGGCGAGGCGTTCGAGGCGGCGGCGCACCGGCGGCGCGAGACTGGGGCTGCCACGAACGTCGAAGCGCAGCTCGACCGCGGTCGCGACCTTGTTGACGTTCTGGCCGCCCGGTCCCGACGCGCGCACGAAGCTCTCGCTGAGCTCATCGTCGGGAATGACGATGCGCGCATCGACGCGCAACCCATCCTCCCGTCCCTCGCTCATCGCACCCGGTCCGTCGCTGTTGGGTCGATCAGGACTCGCTCTTCAACACCGAGATGTCGGGCGCATCCTCGTTCTTCATACCCTGGATATGGTAGCCCGCATCGACATGGTGCACCTCGCCGGTGACCGCGCGGCCGAGATCCGACAGCAGGTACAGCGCCGAGCCGCCCACATCCTCGATCGTCACATTGCGCCGCAGTGCCGAGTTGTACTCATTCCAGCGCAGGATATAGCGGAAGTCGGCGATGCCGGACGCCGCCAGCGTCTTGATCGGACCGGCCGAGATCGCGTTGACGCGGATATTCTTCTCGCCGAGATCGGCGGCGA
>CAZKZT010000423.1:0-3118 GCA_964557265.1 uncultured Hyphomicrobium sp. | reverse complement strand
TGTCGTTCGATGCCGCATCAGGTCTGTGGCCGCGCGCCTCGGTTCTCTCGCCGACTGATCTGGACGGCGTCTTTCATGGCCTGTTCGCGCTGATCGGCGGCGATGAGATCACGGCGAGCGGTAAAGCCTTCATTCCGGTTCGGCTGGGCCGTGTGCAGGTCTTCCGGCCCTCGGTCTCTGTCGTTCGCGCCGTGATCTCAGGCGTGCGGGCAACGGCACAGTCGCTCCGTTGTACGCTCGCTCTCTTCGATGCCGATGACCGCGTTGTGGCTCTGATAGAGGAGGCGCGCTTCGCCGCTGCCGCGCTCAAGGCCGACCGCAGCACCGATCGTGTCGCCTACCATTTCCGCGGGCAGCGCCATCTGGACGTCGCGCGCGCGTGTTCGGATGAGGCGGACCTGCGCGCCCTGCGCGAAGAGATGGCGTGTCTTCCCATCACTGGCCCATCACCCAACGAGGAGGCGGCGCTGCTCCTCGACGCTTCAGCGCAACGGGCCGCTTACGATGCACTCGTGGAAATCGCGGGCCCTGGCGGCCGTGTCGACGACCTGGACGTCGCGGGGCCGCTCGCCGCGGCACTCGCGATCGTGCGCCAAGGCGAGTTGATCGCGACCGACGACGGCGAGAGCCTCGTCAATGATTGCCCGGTTCCGCCCTTGGACCAGATCATGCCGGTGCTGCTCGCCGAGCATCCGGATTTTGGCGCCGACGGCGCACTGATCGCCGACGCGGCCCAGGCGCTCACGCGCTTGGCGAAAGAGTCGTACACCGGATGCCGCGCCGATGACGGCGTGCGGATCGCGTGGACGCCCGCGGCCGCGACGTGGCAACACTTTTGCCAGAGTGCCCCCCGCGCGCGCGCCGGTGCGTGCCATCTCGAAGCCGCGATCGCGCATCTCATGGCGCGCTGGCCTGCGGATCGGCCGCTGCGGCTTCTTCAGATCGGTGCGGATAGCGCGGTTGTTGCGTCGTCTCGACTTGCCGCGTTCGCGGTGGACGGGCGCCTGCAACTCACGATCGCGGATGACGATACAGCAGTGCTGGATCAGCAGCGCACGCGTCTCGCAGCATTGAAGGTGGTCACATGCGTCACACTTGACGAGAAAGGGTTCGCCGAGCTGGCGCAGCGCGGGCCGTTTGATGCGATCGTGGCCTCGCGTGCTCTCTGTCGACACGACACGAGGAAACTCGCCGCCCTCCGCGGTTGTCTCGCGCGCGATGGGATGCTGATCGCTATCGAACCCGATGCCGGGCCCGCTACGCAGCTCATTTTCAGCCTCATGGCGGGGCGCGGTGAGGGTGCAATGTCGGTGCGGAATGCTGCGCAGTGGAAGAAAACCCTCGAGCGCGCAGGATTTTCGGGCATCGACGTGCAGGCGCGTGTCGAACTGGCCGGCCAGTTCTTCATCACATGCACCGCTGAGAACACCGCTGCACGGCATCATGACACCGGAGGCGGTGGGCCAGCCGACCAAGGGTCGCTACCGTGTCGTGTGCGCATCCTTGCCGTGGATCCGGTCGAGGCTGCGGGCTTCGCGGCGCTCTTCAACGCAGCGTGCCAGCTTCGGCCGCAGCCGATCGGCGCAACGCACGCCGCACCGGTCGCGGACGTGATCATCCTGGCGCCGGCGGATACCGACAATCCGCGCGCCGCCATCGCCCATGTCGTCGCGTTGCTCAAGGACACGCTCGCGGATTCAGATCATGCGCCCGCGCGTCTATGGATCGTTGCGCCGGGAGGTGCACGCCATCTCGTGGGGGAGGGACACGTATGCCCCGTCGCCGCCGCGATATGGCCCCTCGTGCGCACAATTGCGAACGAGTATCCAGGCATCGATTGTCGGACGATCGATTTCGCCGAAGCGCTCGATCCGCTGACACATCCCGCACGCCTCGCCGAGTTCATCGCGACACCGAGTGGCGAGTCCGAAGTTGTGCTCACCGCGCAGGGGTATGTGGCGTTGCGTGCCGAACAGGGCCTTGCGCCGCCGGTTGCGGTCGTCGCGCACGATGCCAACAGTGGCACCCGTCTCGAACTGGCGCGGCCGGGCGCGTTGCAGAGCCTGCATTGGGAGGTGATGGATCGACGCGCGCCATCTATCAACGAAGTTGAGATCGAGGTCGCGGCAGCCGGGCTCAATTTCCGCGATGTCATGTGGGCGATGGGTATGCTCCCCGCCGAGGCGCTGGAGGACGGCTTTGCCGGTGCGACCATCGGCTTCGAGTGCTCTGGAACGATCACGCGTGTTGGTGCAGGCGTGACTGGGTTCAGTATCGGTGATCGCGTTTTCGCGATGGCGCCGTCGGCGCTCGCGTCGCACGTGACAGTGGCATCTGCCGCGGTTGGACGGATCTCCGATGGAACCGACCTGAAAGCGGCAGCAACGATGCCGGTCGCGTTTCTCACCGCACACTACGCGCTTGCTCACCTGGGCCGGCTCCGTGCAGGTGAGTGGGTTCTGATCCACGGCGGCGCCGGCGGCGTCGGCCTCGCCGCGATCCAGATCGCCAAGGCGAGGGGCGCGCGCATCATTGCGACAGCCGGAACGCGCGAGAAGCGCGCGCTGCTGCGTCTGATCGGCGCCGATCATGTTTTCTCCTCTCGATCGCCCGGCTTCTACGATCAGGTGCGCACGGCGGTGCCTCAAGGAGTCGATGTCGTACTCAATTCCCTTGCGGGTGAGATGATGGAGCGTAGCCTCGAACTCGTCCGCCCATTCGGCCGCTTCCTCGAGCTCGGCAAACGCGACTACTATGAGAACGCCAAGATCGCGCTGCGACCGTTCCGCCGCAACGTCTCCTACTTCGGCATCGATGTCGATCAGATCATGCAGCATGATCCGCGTCTCGCGCAGGAACTTATGGCCGAAATTGGCCACCAGATGGCGCGCGGCGAACTGCATCCGCTGCCTTATCGGTGCTTCGATGCCGGCGAGATACCAGCGGCGTTCCGCCTCATGCAGCAGTCAGGCCACATCGGCAAGATCATCGTAACGCCCTTGGCGCCCGCCGACGCCGTCGTTCCACCCGAAGTGCGCCCATTTACTCCCGCAGCCGACGATGTCCATCTCATTGCGGGCGGCCTTGGCGGCTTCGGTCTCGCCACCGCGGCATGGCT
>CAZKZT010000422.1:2563-3120 GCA_964557265.1 uncultured Hyphomicrobium sp. | reverse complement strand
TGAACTTCGGCAATCCCGAGCGGCCCGAGATCATGGGCCAGTTCGTCGGCTCGGTGCAGGGCATGGGCGAAGCGTGCCGCGCGCTCGGCTACCCCGTCGTGTCGGGCAACGTGTCGCTCTACAATGAGACCAACGGCAAGGGCATTCCGCCGACGCCGGCGATCGGTGGCGTAGGCATCATCCCCGACTGGAGCAAGATCGCCGACATCAAGCTCAAGGCCGATGGCGAACTGCTGATCCTGATCGGGCGGGAGGAAGGCCACCTCGGCCAGTCGCTCTACCAGCTCCAGTTCACGGGCAAGAACGAGGGCGCGCCGCCACCGGTCGATCTCGCAGAGGAGATCAAGGCGGGCAATCTCGTGCGCGCGCTGATCCGCGAGGAGAAGGTGACCGCAGTGCATGACGTGAGCGACGGCGGGTTGCTGGTCGCGGTCGCGGAGATGGCGTTGGCGGGCAATCGCGGCGTCGAGCTGTTCCCGTACGAGGGCAAGCTGCCGGCGCACGCGATCTGGTTCGGCGAGGACCAGGGCCGCCGCCGACAGCACGTAGCGGCCCTG
>CAZKZT010000422.1:0-2553 GCA_964557265.1 uncultured Hyphomicrobium sp. | reverse complement strand
CGAAGGCAAGCTGCCAGCACACGCGATCTGGTTTGGTGAGGATCAGGGCCGTTACGTCCTGTCGGCGGCACCATCGATTGCCGAGGAAATCGCCGAGCGGGCGCGGTTGCTCGGCCTTGCGGTGCGGATCATCGGGCGGACCGGAGGGGATGAGCTGCAACTCAAGGGCGAGACAGCGCTGGCGGTGGACCGTCTGCGGCGGGTGCACGCGGCGTGGCTGCCCGAGTACATGGCCGGAAAGCGTAATTCCTGATGCTGATAAGTGCTTAACGGCCCTTGTGGTACGCTGCCGGCCCCGAAACGGAGTTGAACGGCCGTGCGTGAGCGACGCCTGCTTTTGATCATCGGCGGTGGCATTGCCGCCTACAAGTGCCTGGAGCTGATCCGGCGTGCACGCGAGCGCGGCTTTGCCGTGCGCACGGTGATGACGAAGGCGGCGCAGGCGTTCGTGACGCCACTGTCGGTGAGCGCGATCTCCAACGAGCGGGTGCTGACCGAGCTGTTCGACCTCGACGAGGAACGCGAGATCGGCCACATCCGCCTGTCGCGCGACTCCGACCTGATCGTTGTCGCGCCGGCGACCGCGGACCTGATGGCGAAGATGGCGGGCGGCCATGCCGACGACCTCGCGACCGCCGTCCTCCTTGCGACCGACAAACCCGTTCTTGTCGCGCCCGCCATGAACCCGCGCATGTGGCGGCATCCAGCGACGCAGCGCAATGTCGCGATGCTTCAGGCGGACGGCATCCATTTCATCGGCCCCAATGCGGGCGAGATGGCCGAGAGCAACGAGGCGGGGCCGGGCCGCATGGCCGAGCCGCACGAGATCCTCACCGAGATCGAGCGTCTGTGGGGCAACGACATTGCGGGCGGGCTCAGCGTGACGGCGCCGCTCGCTGGTCGGCATGTATTGATCACCGCCGGTCCGACGCACGAGCCGATCGACCCCGTGCGCTACATTGCCAATCGCTCATCCGGCAAGCAGGGCTACGCGCTCGCGGCCGCGGCGCGCGCGCTCGGCGCCCGCGTGACGCTGGTCTCGGGCCCGACCAATCTCCCGATCCCGCATGGTGTGTTCGTCGCACACGTCGAGAGCGCGCGCGAAATGCTGGCGACGGTCGACGCATCGTTGCCCGCCGACGTCGGCATTTTTGCCGCCGCTGTGGCGGACTGGCGCGTCGCCGATGCGAGCGATCAGAAGATCAAGAAGGACGCCAAGCAAGCCGTCCCGGCGCTGTCGCTGATCGAGAACCCGGACATCCTGAAGACGGTCGGGCATCTCAAGCCTGGCCGCCGTCCGCCGCTGGTCATCGGCTTTGCAGCGGAGACCGAGAACGTCCTCGACAACGCCAAGAAGAAGCGCAAGTCGAAAGGCTGCGACTGGATCGTCGCCAATGACGTGTCCCCGGCGACGGGTGTCATGGGAGGCGACCGCAATACGGTCCATATTGTCAGCGCCAGTGGTGTCGAAAGCTGGCCGGATCTTGATAAGGGCGATGTCGCCCGCCGATTGATCGATCGCGTGGCGGCGTACCTCGCCGAGCACACGGGAGAAGCCTGATGTCGAATGCTGCGGAGGATGGCGCTGCGGCCGAGCCGCTGAGTGTCATGATCGTGCAATTGCCGCACGCTCGCGGACTACCGCTGCCGGCTTACCAGACTCAACGCGCGGCGGGCCTCGATCTCGTTGCGGCTTTGCAGGAAGGCGATCCCCTGACGATCCAGCCGGGCGAGCGCGCGTTGGTGCCGACGGGGCTCGTCATGCAGATCCCGGATGGGCACGAAGCGCAGGTGCGGCCGCGGTCGGGTCTGGCGCTGCGTCATGGGGTGACGGTGCTCAACAGCCCCGGCACTATCGACGCGGATTACCGCGGCGAGATCATGGTGATCCTGATCAACCACGGCGCCGAGCCGGTTGATATCGTGCGTGGCGAGCGCATTGCGCAGCTCGTGTTCGCGCCTGTCACGCAAGCGAGCTTCATCACCGTGAAGAGCGTTTCCGATACCGCCCGCGGCAGCGGCGGCTTCGGCTCGACGGGGGTATAGGGGGAGGCCGAAGCCTACCCCTTCGCAATCCGCTCCAGCCCGCCCATGTATGGGCGCAGCGCCTCGGGGATGACGACGCTGCCGTCGGTCTGCTGATAGTTCTCCAGAACCGCGACGAGCGTGCGGCCGACCGCGAGGCCGGAACCGTTCAGCGTGTGCACGAACTCGGTGCCCTTGCCGCCGGCGGGGCGATAGCGCGCGCCCATGCGCCGTGCCTGGAAGTCACCGCACACCGAGCAGGACGAAATCTCGCGATAGGCGTCCTGGCCCGGCAGCCAGACTTCGAGGTCATAGGTCTTCTGCGCGGAGAAGCCCATGTCGCCGGTGCACAGGAGCATCGTGCGGTACGGCAGGCCGAGGCGTTGCAGGATCGTCTCGGCGCAGTTGGTCATGCGCTCGTGCTCGGCGAGGGATTGGTCCGGCGTCGTGATCGACACCATCTCGACCTTGCTGAACTGATGCTGGCGGATCATGCCGCGTGTGTCGCGTCCTGCCGCGCCTGCCTCG